>JAOZOM010000332.1 GCA_029933275.1 Anaerolineales bacterium
GGCTAGCTCCCCTTTGCAGGCAACGCGCTCCCTTTTATGAGCGCAGGCGGCTCTAGTTTAGTTACATCTTTAGCCGCAATCGGCATTTTATATAATATCTCTCGCCAACGCGGTATGGAAGAACAGGCGGCAGATGAATGGAGAGCCTTCGGTGCGATTACTAATTTGCGCGGGCGGGACGGGCGGCGGGGTATCTCCCGCTCTAGCCGTTCTTAATTGGTTGCAGGGTGAAGGTTTGCAAGTTGAAGGTAAAAAAACCTTAAACCTTAAACCTTCCAATCTTAAACTCCTCTGGGTCGGCGGAAAAAACGGCATAGAAGCCGATCTCGTTCAGCGGCACGGAATCCCCTATACCGAAATCCATGCGGCAGGTCTGCATGGTGTAGGATTACGAACTTTACCAAAAAATCTAGTCAAATTGGCACGCGGATTTTTTGAATCTATCAAAATTCTGCGTGAATTCAAGCCTGATGTCTTATTTTTTACAGGCGGATATATGGCTGTGCCGATGGCTTTAGCCGGGTGGCGGATTCCCAGCCTGCTCTTTGTCCCAGACATTTTGCCAGGCGTTGCGCTCTCGTTTTTGGCTTGGTTCTCAAATCGAATCACCGTCTCGGCTGAGACAGCTACTGCCAATTTTCCCCGACCTTCTCGCGTTGTGGAAACGGGATACCCCGTCCGAAGCGATTTGGCGCAATGGGATAAAGAATCCGCTTGCGAAGCTCTCGGCTTGGACGCGGAAAAACCCATCCTGATGATTGTTGGCGGTAGCAAAGGAGCCAGATCAATCAACGATGCGGTTCTCGCTAATCTATCCGAACTACTAAAGTTGACGCAAATTGTTCATATTAGCGGAAAATTAGATTGGGCAAAAGTTAAAGACAGACAAAAGTCGCTTAAGGGTGCCCGAGCTAAAAACTATTTCGTCTTCGACTATCTACACGAAAAAATGGGTGCGGCTCTCGCATCTGCCGATTTAGTTATCTCCCGCGCAGGCGCATCGTCTCTCGGAGAATTTCCACTTTTCGGGCTACCTGCAATTTTAGTTCCCTACCCTTATGCGTGGCGTTATCAAAAAGTAAACGCCGAATATCTAAGCGAAAAAGGTGCGGCGGTTTTGGTGAAAGATGAAAATTTAGAAGAGCGTTTGCTCCCCCTTGTGGATGATTTACTCTCAAATCCGCAAAAATTAGAGGCAATGCGCGTTGCGATGAAAGAAGAAGCTCGCCCTAATGCCGCAAAAGATATAGCGGCTGAGTTGCTGGCATTAGCTAGAAAGTAAAGAAGACGCTCTACAGAAACTCGGTTTTTTCTTATCTACAAGAGACAGCTTAGTAACCATTGGTGCTAGTTTTTACTTCCGATTATTCGGTAAGAACTAAAAAAAACAGAACAATCTTCGATGTTTAGGCTAAATTACCGAATCATTATGGTTTATTACGATTTGAATGAAACCATCCTAAAAGGTCGCTTAAGATTATTCCGAAAAATCGTAATACCCCGAATAATTTTAAGCAGAACTGCCGAACCGCCTTAATTTGAACTAGCACCAATGGTTATATAGGGCAAAATATGTTCATTAAACTCTTTTTCGGTTAGACTGACAGGGATAGTGCTCATTTGGGTTCTCCTTTGTTGTGAAAGAATTTCCCTTATGATGCACTATCTTTTCCATTTTGGCAAAAGTTTCAACGAGTTCATAATTATTAGCAGGTTTCTTTTTATGCGAATGTCGTATCTTCTCAAAAAATCGGGGTAGAGCAGATAAACTAACCTAGTTCTAACAGATTCTGTGTTTACTCACGAAACCCGCCCATAGATGTAGAAATGAGCAGGTTTTGTAACCAGTTCTCATGGTAGACAAAGCCATTGAGTCTGTGAGCGGGCGATAAATACTGTTTACTAATTTCAGCTCGAGGGCAATATGGATGAAAATTATGAAATAAAGTCCAAGCTCTAATACCATATTCTGTCGACATTAGGTGTCCATGAAAGTATTGTCGAGAATAAAGAGCGCGATCCATTCTA
>JAOZOM010000333.1 GCA_029933275.1 Anaerolineales bacterium
GCCGTTTGCAAAATATGCCCATCGAAGAGGTAATGACCTTCGCCAAAGAAATCGGTGCGCCCTTCGAAATTTTGATGGAAACACGCGAACTCGGTAAACTCCCCGTAGTCAACTTTGCGGCTGGCGGTATTGCCACACCCGCAGATGCCGCGCTGATGATGCAACTCGGCGTAGACGGTCTCTTTGTTGGCTCCGGTATCTTCAAATCCGGCGATCCCGCCAAACGTGCGGCTGCTATCGTTAAAGCCTGTACACATTATAACGACCCTGCTATTTTGGCAGAGGTTAGCAAAAATCTCGGCGAGGCAATGGTCGGCATCAATATCTCCACCATGCCCGAAGAAGAAAAACTCGCAGGACGCGGGTGGTAATTTTATGTAAGGGCGGGTCTGAGACCCGCCCCTACGAATGAAGTTATGAAAATCGGCGTACTCGCCCTACAGGGCGCATTTGCAGAGCATCTCGTTATGCTCAGAAAACTCGGCGTAGAAACAGCCGAAATCCGTTTGCCGAAGCAGTTGGATGATTTGGATGGATTAATCATTCCCGGAGGCGAATCGACCACGATGGGTAAACTCATGGTGGATTTTGACCTGCTGGAACCGCTACGTGAATTTGGGCTTGCTCACGCTATATGGGGCACCTGTGCGGGAGCAATCCTTCTCTCTAAAGACGCGCATCGTGAGCAACCTCTGCTTGGACTGATGGATATCACCGTTGAACGGAACGCGTTCGGGCGGCAACTGGATTCTTTCCAAGCCGCGCTGGATGTGTCCAAGTTGGAGCAAGCGGCGGACACGCGCGAACCCTTCCACGCGGTTTTTATTCGCGCACCTATTATCGAATCCGTTAATGGCGATGCCAAAGTCCTCGTTTCCCTCCCCGATGGTCGGATTGTCGCCGCGCAACAAGGTAAATTATTGGCGACATCCTTTCATCCTGAGCTGACGGGTGATACAAGATTCCACGAATATTTTTTGTCGTTGGTATAAATTTTCATGCACCCACGCCCCCTCGAACTCTTCGACTTACCCAAACTCCCTCGCTACCGCGACAAAGTTCTCGCTTTAGATAGTCGGCGGGCATTGACGCGTGGTAACCCGCTCCGTGCGGAGAGTTTTCTCTCATACCTGAATCCGAAACGCCGCATCTACACCGCAATTTCGGAGGATGAGGAGGGGACGGTGCTGGGCGGCATCATCCAGCGCGCCGAAGAGACTTTTGCGCGCTTGGCGTACCTTGCACCTGCTCGCGCACCTTTGGCATTGATTGACCATCTCGCCGCCCATGCCGGGACATGGCAAGCGCGCCAAATCGTGACAGAAATTAGCGAAACAAGCCCTCTTTTTCAATCACTACGTCAATGTGGGTTCTCAGTTTATAGCCGCCAACGAATTTGGGATTTGAGCGAAATTTCTCCCCCTGCCAATCTTCCTGCGCTTTGGCGTGAAGAAAAAGAGATAGATTTAATTCCCATCCAACATTTGCAGCGCGAAATTGTCCCGCCGCTTTTGCAACAGGTCGAGTTTTTTGCACCCTCTTCAACCGGCATGATCTGCCAAGCAGACGAATTATTGGCGTATGTGGATAGCACTCACGGCTCACAAGGGATTTTTCTGCGCCCGCTGATTCATCCCAACACCGATGATATGCGTAAAAAACTGCTCAGTCTTTTGGTCAGTTTACCCAATCGACACTCATTACCTGTTTATTTATGCGTTCGCTCTTACCAAACATGGATTGAACCTATTCTCGAGGAAATCGGAGCAAAGGCAAGCGAAAGTCAGGCTGTGATGGTGAAGCATTTAGTGAGCAAAGTGCGTGAGGAGAAGACAGTCCCTGTGCGTGGAGAAAAGGTTTGGGCAAATCCAGCTGCAACGATACAACATTTTGAGAGCGATGAGTAGAAAAAAGGGCGAGGGTGGTTACGGGAGGGGAAAGTTGCAGGTTTAAAGTTGAACGGGACTTCATGCGAAGTTCCGTTTTTTTATTCTGTATCTCCAATTTTACTGAAAACTCAGTAAA
>JAOZOM010000334.1 GCA_029933275.1 Anaerolineales bacterium
CGTGAGAAGCTGTGTATATCGTTGCAATGCCGCCAAAGAAATTCGGATCGGGTGTGGGATAACGTCGTGCTTTTTGCCCGATTTTGTCGTTCTCACGCAGGCTTTGTAGCAAAGCCGCTAAAATAATTCGGTCTTGCTGCGCTTTCTGCTTCGGAATTTGGCTCAGGTATTTGCTCAAGCCATTCTTTTGCGGAGAACTTTTTGCTTGGGCTGTCAAGACCGTCCACCGCGCGGAAGCAGGCTCCTCATCCCAGTCTGGACGATCCAGAAAACTGTTCAGGGGCAAGGCAAAAAGCTGAAAGGGTAGAGACGCTCCTCCGCGCTCGTCGATCAAAATATCCAATGCCTGATGCCAGGTTCCGAGTGTGCGATCATATTCTGTACCTTTAGGTAGTGCGACCAACATCCGGATTGATGGCAAAATGCCAGCAGATTGAGGGGATTCAAAGAAGGCGATTTTATTCCGCAAACTGCGAACCAAGCGGCGTAGCAAACGCGGACCCGCATCTTGCTCGATCTCAAAAAGCATCTTTTCGCCCGAAGCAGCTTCCACCAAATGGTCTGGGCGTAAGGCTCCGTTTTCAAAAGTGATTACCTTATCTGTCTGAATTTTCTGTTCAGCCTGATCTGCTGCCAGATGAAAATCCAGCATCCCCAGAGCGTGAGTGATCGCACGCGTGCTCTCCAATTTACCCGGACGCGTGTCCAAGAAGAGTGCACCTGCTTCTCCCAATCGCCAAACTTGTGGTCTGCGCCCGCGTCCTGTTTTGCGGTGGACCGTTTCGAGAATAGCGTGAACACATCCTAAAGCTTCCAGCTTATCAATGCTACGGCGTAATTTATCGCGGGCTTGTTCGCTGGTGATCTGTAAATGATGCGTATCAGCAACACCGACAATTGCGAGCGTTTCCAGAATCGGGAGATAGTCTTTTTCTTTGGCAAATGCCTTCTCCAACTTCTGTATAATTTCATCTTTTTCCATTTTTTCTCCAATGCGCACAAAAATCTGACCCTCTATTAACAGGGTTTCTTTTTATGTGCGTAAATTCTTATAGATCGTTTTCATCCCATGCCGAGAGTTGTATCTGCTGCTGGGCGATGATTTTGTTTTGTTCTCGCACAAGAGTTTCCAGTCGCTTTTTCTCTTGTGTCAGATATTTTGCGTGGTTGCTTTTCCTTTCGGAGAGTACTTTTTCTTGAGTGAGTTGGGCTTCCACGTTTTCGATGTGTTCTCTTGCTTCACCTAGATCGTCTGAGTTTCTGTTGCTTTCCCAAGCTAGGCGATAGGATTCTGCTTGCTCTTGCCAGTGGTCTCTATCCTGAGAAGTACGTTTGCACTGTCTTTCTCGTTCAGCTAAGGCTCGTCCAATCTCTGCGCCTATTTCAGCAGGAGACGTGCCCGCTTCTAGCTTTTGAAGGTAGAGACTGAAAGGCAAAGGGTGGTGAGCATCCAAGGATGCCAGCAATGCGCTGGCATCCTTAGACTTAAGCTCTTCTGTTTTATGGAGAAAAATCATTTTTATAAATCTCTTCGAAAGATACTGTCTACTTCAGGCGTGTTTTTCTTTTTACACCCAAAATTGATGAGGAAAACTGCTTGGTCTTTCTGCGAAGAGGAGAGATAAGCTTTAGCTTGGCGTTTGTGAGAGGCTTGCAAGCCTTGTGGGTCTGCCTTGAGTTCAACCAAGACCGAGAGCCCCTCATGCCTTACCCGTAAATCGGGTAGGTAGGTTTTGACAACCTTCCCGTTCGCGTCTTTGAGTAAGAGTTTAGGCTTATTGGTGACATCAAGCCCGGCTTTCTCCAAATCAACCCGAAAGATTGAATCGTAGACTTCTTCTGGATGGGCTGTCCCAAGGCGGTCTAGAGTCTTGATGGCAACACCAACGATCTTGAAGCGTAACTCTGTAATGGGGGCGAATTTTTTATCTTTCATTTTATTTTCCTTATAAGTAGTTTTGCGCATAAAAGAAATAATCTATTAATAGAGGGTCTCGTTTTTGTGCGCAAGA
>JAOZOM010000003.1:0-2759 GCA_029933275.1 Anaerolineales bacterium
AGACCTAAGCTGTTTTTATAGCTTAGGTCTGCTGATGTCTGAAGTCTTGAGACTCAAGTCTACTAAAGTCTGATGTCTATCGCGCCATAATCGCTTCGCGCTCGGGTCCATTCGTCACCCAGCCGATTTTTACGCCGACTAGCTCCTCGATGCGTTCAACGTAGGCTTTAGCTTCGGGCGGCAAATCGACAAAATCTCGGATACCGCAAATATCGCTTTTCCAGCCGGGCATTGTCTCGTAGATTGGGGTAACGCGCCCTAGTTGATAAGAATCTAAATCGTAGTAGTGAACAGACTTTCCATCCAATTCATATCCCGTGCAAATTTTAATTTCATCGAAGGCACTCAAAATATCGAGCTTCGTTAAGAAGAGCGCGTCGATTCCGCTGATCATCGTGGCAAATCGGACAACCTCCACGTCAAACCATCCACCGCGGCGAATACGTCCCGTTGTTGCCGCGACTTCGCTGAGGGTTTTGATCGCAAATTCATCGTCAAAAATCTCAGTCGGGAGCGGACCGCCGCCAACGCGCGTGGTATAGGACTTAGCAATCCCAATAATCTGACTAATTTCACGCGGGGGAACACCCAAGCCGGTCGTCGCCGCGGAGGCAATTGTTGTTGAGCCGGTCACGAAAGGATAAGTTCCCCAATCCGTATCCAAGCACGTCCCCATCGCTTGTTCGAGCAAAAACTTCTTTCCATTTTTCAATCCATCCTGCACAATCGGGAATAATTCACGGATAAAGGGTTTGAGTTGCGCGTAATAGCCCATATATTCATCGTAAATTGCGTCAAACGCCAACGCCTCGCCCCCCAACGCCACAATGATTTTATTTTTCAGCGCAATTTGCATCTCCAAACGTGCCGCGAAAACCGAGCTATCGGCAAAATCACCCCAACGGATGCCGTTATAGCTGACTTTATCAGCAAAAGTCGGTCCAATACCGCGCCGCGTTGTGCCAGTTGCGCCTTTCCCTTTGGCATCCTCGTAAAGACCATCCAAAACTTTATGATAGGGCATAATCACATGCGAGCGCGGCGAAATCAATAAGCGGTTTTTCAAATCCACGCCCGCGTCCAACAGAGATCGAATCTCCTCCAGCATCACCGCCGGATCCATCACCACCCCACCGCCAACCAACGCGGTTATATTCGGATAAAAAACCCCCGAAGGCGTGAGATGGATTTTAAAAGTACCATAATCATTCACAATCGTATGACCGGCGTTATTCCCACCGTTATAGCGCGCCACATAATCGAAATCACCGGCAAAAGTATCAATCGCTTTGCCCTTCCCCTCGTCTCCCCATTGCGTGCCTAAAATAATTGTAACGCTCATTTTTCCTCGCTTAAAATTTTCTCTACAATTTCCTCTGCCAAACCCAAATAGCTTTGCGGAGAAAGTTCTCTCAGACGAAACTTAATGGATTCGTCTACATCCAGATTTTCAATCCACGCGTGATAGGATTCTTTTGTAATTCTTTTGCCGCGAGTCAAGGATTTTAATTGCTGATACGCGGATGCGATTCCCGCCGAGCGGAGGATACTCTGCGCCCCCTCCGCGACGATTTCCCAATGCGTGTCTAACGTGGATTTTAGGCTTGCGCGATGCCCCTCGACTCGATTCAACCCCTTAACCAGACTCCGCCACGCGACCAGCGTATGCCCAAATGCCTCTCCGAAAGATCGCCGCACTGTAGAATCGGAGAGATCGCGTTGTAGGCGCGAAATCGGCAATTTGCGGAGATACTGCTCAAAAAGCGCATTTGCCAGCCCTAAATTCCCCTCCGCGTTCTCGAAATCAATCGGATTGACTTTCTGCGGCATAGTCGAAGAGCCGATTTCTCCCTCCACGACGCGTAATTTGAGAAAATCATCGCTGATATATCGCCAAAAATCTTGCGCCAAATCGAGCAAGATGCTATTAATCAGATGCAAAGATTGAAAATAACGCAACCAATTATCATAAGGGATGAGTTGGGTGCTGATTTTGGCAGGTTCTACCCCTAAGCCGCGTAAAAACTTCTTCTCGAAGGCGATCCAGTCCACATTTGGCGCACCGGCGACTTGGGCATTGTAATTGCCGACCGCGCCGCTCCATTTGGCTTCAAAACGATGCGCGGCGATTCTTTCGCGTTCTTTTTCCAGCCGCATGACGAAAAAAGCGATTTCTTTCCCAAATGTGGTCGGCACGGCGGGCTGACCATGAGTCCGCGCCAGCATCGGCGTAGATTGATATTCACGAGCAAAGGCGCGTAATTTAACAAGAATTTCATCCAGTGCGGGGAGGAGAACGAAATCCCGCGCGTTCTTCAAATCTAGGGCTTGGGAGCTTAGGTTAACGTCCTCACTCGTCAGCCCAAAATGAAGCATGGGGAGGCAATCAAGTAGCGAGACACGCGCGAGACGCTCCCGTAAAAAGTTCTCGATGGCTTTCAGATCGTGACGAGTAACCTGCTCGAGTTTTTTGACCTGCTCGGCATCTTCCAAAGAAAAATTATCCGCTAAATTTTGCAGAAAAGCTAATTCTTGCGAAGTCAGAGGGCGAACCAAATCGGTCTCCTGCGAAAGAGCGATTAAATAGGCAATCTCGAGGCGAGCGCGACTGCGAATATAAGCAAATTCAGAAAAGTATTCGCGTAATGCTACAGTTTTTTCAAGATAACGCCCGTCAAGCGGAGAGAGGGAAAGCAGTTGATTCTTCACCTTTTGATTATATCATTGTGGACTATAATCACGCTGATTACTGATAAAAA
>JAOZOM010000003.1:2859-23722 GCA_029933275.1 Anaerolineales bacterium
AAGGAGAATCTGATGAAAATTTTGCCTGAAATCGCCCTAACTTATGACGATGTTTTGCTCACACCACAATACTCGGATGTGAAATCTCGTCGTAAACTTTCTACGCAAACGCTTTTAACGCCAACAATCTCCATGCAAATCCCGATTATCTCGGCGAATATGGATACGGTCACAGAAAATAAAATGGGGATTGTGATGGCGCGCGAGGGCGGGATTGGAATCATCCACCGCTTTATGACGATTGACGATCAGGTCAAAGAGATTCGGCGCGTTAAAAAAGCAGAGTCTTTCGTAGTCGAAAACCCGATTACCCTCGCTGAAAATAGCACAGTCGGAGACGCGTGGCGATTGGTAGAAGAAACCGAAACGGGCGGAATCGTGATTGTAGACACATATCGAAAAATTGTCGGGATCGTGACCACCCGCGATATGCTCTTCGAGCGAGATAAAACGCGCCCGATTAAAGAAATAATGACTCAAAAAGTCATCACTGCCCCGCTAAATACCAAATTGGAAGAAGCAGAGAAAATTCTGCATCAATATCGCATCGAAAAATTACCTCTCGTGGATGCGGAGAATCATTTGCAAGGATTGATTACGCTCAAAGATATTATGAAAATCGCCAAATTCCCAAAAGCGACCAAAGATTCGCACGGACATCTCGCGGTAGGCGCGGCAGTCGGCGTGAAAGGGAGCGAGCTAAAGCGTGTTGAGCGTTTGCTGGATGCGGGTGCGGATGCAATTGTGGTAGATATCGCACATGGTGACTCAGAATTGGAAGTGAATATCGTTCAGCAAATCCGCAAAAATTTCCCCGAGGCACAGATCATTGGCGGAAATGTCGCCACAGGCGAAGGGACTCAACGTCTGATTGACGCGGGGGCGAACGCGGTCAAAGTGGGCGTTGGTCCCGGCTCAATCTGCATCACGCGGATTGTGGCGGGCGCGGGCGTGCCGCAATTAACCGCCGTGATGCAATCTGCCGCGGTCGCTCGTCCGCAGGGAATCCCGATTATCGCCGATGGCGGCATCCGCACTTCGGGCGATATTGTCAAAGCCCTCGCTGCGGGCGCATCTTCGGTGATGGTGGGGAGTATGCTGGCAGGTGCTGATGAGAGTCCCGGTATGGTGATGACCCGCAACGGACATCGCTACAAAGCCTCCCGTGGGATGGCATCGCTCAAGGCAAATCTAGCCCGCAAGGCTCGCGAAGGCGAGAGTGAAATCACCAAAGAAGAAATCGAAGAGTATGTTTCAGAGGGAGTCGAGGCGGCGGTCCCCTATCGCGGCTCGGTGCGGGAGGTTATCAAACAATTAGTCGGTGGTCTCCAATCCGGGATGAGCTATACCAACGCCCACAGCGTAGAAGAACTCTACGAAAAAGTCCGCTTTGTGCGGATTACGGCGGTTGGGTTAAGAGAATCGCATCCGCACGATGTAGAAGTGATGTAAAAAAATAAAAAACGCCATCGTTTGATGGCGTTTTTTGCCGATTTTGGGATAATCAGCCGTGAAAATAAGGTCGGGGCGGGCGGATTTGAACCGCCGACCCCCGCGTCCCAAACGCGGTGCGCTGACCGAACTGCGCTACGCCCCGAACGGGGGAGAGTATAATCGCAAGCATGGATAATCGTCAAGCAATCATTTTTTCTCTGTGGATGGGAACGATTCTCGCGTGGATTTCGGCTTGCGCACCAGTCAACACACCAACGCCTGCCCCGAATCCAACGGCTAGTTTAACGCCAACCCTCTTTACGCCCCGCATAGCAGAATCCACGCCTACACCACATCAATGCCAAGAGCAACGCGGGCAAGTGAAAAAACGAGCGTTCGACTCCATCGCCCTTCCACAATATCAGCTTTATCTGCCCCCCTGCTATGATTTCGATCCCGAAAGATATTATCCTGTCCTCTATCTTTTGCATGGTGCAGGTTTCACAGACGAGCAATGGATTCGTCTCGGTACCGCCGAAAAAGCGGATGCGTTGATCGCAGCGGGCGAAATGCCGCCCATCATTATCGTGATGCCTTACGATAAATATTCTACCTATTTGGTAGACGATGATGATTTCGGCGAAGTTTTTGTCGAAGATTTTTTGCCTTATATAGATAAGACCTACCACACCGACCGCCGCGCCATCGGCGGGCTTTCACGCGGCGCAGGCTGGGCAATTCACTACGGGCTAACGCGTTGGGAGCTTTTTTCTGCCATCGGCGCACATTCTGCGGCAATCTTCAAAGGCGATAAATCCAAACTGGATGATTGGCTCGCAGCGATTCCCGCAGAGCAAATCCCCGCCATTTATCTCGATACCGGAGACCAAGACCCGGATTGGCGCATCACCCTTTCTTTTGCAGACCTGCTAACCGAGATGGGCATCCCGCACGAGTGGCGATTTTTTACTGGTACCCACGACGAAGATTATTGGCACGCTCATATAGAAGCATATTTACGCTGGTACGGGAAGGTTCTACGTTAGCACGTTTGAACGTTGTAACGTATAATTCCCCCTATGTCTCTCACAATCAAAGAAGTTGAACATATTGCCAAACTTGCGCATCTCGAACTCAGCGCAGAGGAGAAAACCCGCTACCGCGAGCAACTCTCCGATATTCTTGACCATATCGCCAAATTAAGCGAGTTGGATACCTCCGGCATCTCCCCGATGGCGAGCGCGGTCGAGGGCGCGAGTCCCTTACGAGCGGATGAAGCACGCACTTCCTTGCCGCGCGAAAAATTATTGCAAAACGCACCGGATGCTGAAAAAGGACAATTCAAAGTGCCATCTGTCTTTGGGGAGAAGAGAAAATGAGCATTCCCACATTATTAAAAGAGTTGCAGGATGGAAAAACGAGTAGCCGCGCGCTGACCGAAACCTGCTTGGCGCGTGTAGAGGCTTTAGATTCATCCCTGCACGCTTTTCTGCATGTAGACAAATTCGCTCCCGAACGCGCCAGCCAAGTGGACGCATCTCTGCCCCTACGCGCTTTGCCCATCGCAGTCAAAGATATTCTCATGGTCGAGGGAATGCCCGCTACCTGCGGCTCGAAAATTCTCGAAGGCTTCATGCCTCCCTTCACCGCGACTGCGGTCAAAAAACTGCAAGATGCCGGTGCGATTGTAATTGGCAAAACAAATACAGACGAATTTGCAATGGGTTCCTCAACAGAAAATTCCGCTTACGGCGTGACCCATAATCCTTGGAATCTAGATCGCGTCCCCGGCGGCTCGTCGGGCGGAAGCGCGGCAGCGGTCGCCGCGGGCATGATTCCCGCCGCGTTGGGGACAGATACCGGCGGCTCGATTCGGCAACCCGCGTCTTTCTGCGGAATTAGCGGCATCAAGCCGACTTACGGGCGCGTCTCCCGTTATGGTTTAGCCGCGTATGGCTCCTCTTTAGATTCGGTTGGGGTTTTGGCGCGCAGCGTAGCAGACCTCGTTCCGCTTTTTGAGATTATGAGCGGCAAAGATCCACTCGATGCGACAAGCGTAGAGACAGAATATATTCCCCCTCGTCAAATACGGGGAACGCGTATCGGCATCCCGGCAGAATATTTTATTAAAGGGATTCAAGCCGAGGTCGCGCGCGCCGTCCAAGAAGCCATTGAAACGCTAAAAAAGCTCGGGGCAGAGATCATCCCCATTAATCTCCCCCATACCGAATATGCGCTTCCCGTCTATTATATTTTGGCTCCCGCCGAAGCCTCCGCCAATTTGGCGCGCTACGATGGAATCCGCTATACCCCGCGTGAAGACGGGAAAACTTTGCAGGAGGTTTACCGCCAAACGCGCGGCAAACGCTTCGGCGAAGAAGTCAAACGGCGCATTATGCTCGGCACTTATGCGCTCTCCGCGGGCTATTACGATGCTTATTATGGTCAGGCGCAAAAAGTCCGCACGCTGATTCGGCAAGATTTTGACGAGGCATTCAAAAAAGTGGACGCGATTGCCGCGCCTATCGCCCCGACCACCGCTTTCGAAATCGGCTCACACGGTGACGACCCGCTCGCAATGTACCTCGAAGATATTTTCACCCTCCCCGCAAACTTGGCTGGCATTCCCGGCTTGGCTCTTCCGGTCGGCTTTGATGGCGACAAAATGCCCATTGGGATGCAACTCATGGGCGCACCCTTCAGCGAAGCGCTTTTATTTGGCATCGGAAATGCTTATCAGAAAGCAACGGATTGGCACGAGATGAAGCCAAAAGAAAAATAGCCGTTTTTCTTTGCAATACAGCAAATAAAAGTATCATCTCAATAATTAGGGGAAGACTTCCGAAGTTTTTGCGTTGCACTTCGGAAGTCTTTGCCCCAAAAACTTGAGAAGTTAGAAATAAAGCATAAAATACCTGTCAACTCGCGAAAGGCTTCTCGCCTTCCCTCAAAAAACAAAAAAAATCGCCTCTATTTTTCCGCTACTAAAAAACGAATCCCGAAAATCAGTGTTTCACACTTGCTAAAAAAAAACGCTTTCGCAATACCATTCTTTAAGGTTGGATAAAAGATAAAAAGGGTATCAATTAGATACCCCCCATATATGGGGGGTACTTATTTTAGAGGGGAGGCTTTATGTATGAAACAAATATTCTATTAAAGAATCGAATCGGCATTCTCCCTATAATCGTTTTTTAAGGTTCAAGAAACCTTAAAGAATCCTAAGTTTTTAAGATAACGTAGGCTTGACGTGTAGCAGAAAAATCCTTTTCTTGCTACAATCAGGGCAGTTCAAACAGGGCTTCCACAGAAGCAAGAAGCCCTCCCCTGCAAGAAAAAACAACAAAATATCGACTTATTATCAGCCCCTTTTTCGGGGGACTTCTTTTGAATACCCTTTTTTCAAAAAAATGGGTGCGGAGACCTACATGGACGCAAATCAGGCGTGGCAAACAGTGCTTGGACAATTACAAATGGAAATGCCTCGGGCATCCTACGATACTTGGGTACGCGATACCAGCCCGATGAGCTACGAAGACGGACTTCTTACCGTTGGCGTACGCAACGCCTACGCCCGCGATTGGCTATCAAGTCGTCTCGCCAGCACCGTTAGTCGTCTCCTAATCGGCATTATGAACCGCACTGTGGATGTGGACTTTGTCGTCACCCAAACCCAACCTTTGAAGATACTCGAAGAGCAGGATACGCCCTCAGACGAAGAGGAAAGCGAATCGCCCGCTCTTCAACTTGCGCGTTCCAACCTAAATCCGCGTTATACCTTTGAAAACTTCGTCGTTGGCTCAGGCAATCGTCTCGCCCACGCTGCCGCACAAGCTGTGGCTGAAAAACCAGCTAAAGCCTACAATCCGCTTTTCCTCTACGGGGGCGTTGGGTTGGGAAAAACTCACCTCCTCCACGCCATCGGGAACGCCTGCATTGCGCGCGGTCTCAACGTGCTTTACGTCTCCTCCGAAGAATTCACCAACGACCTAATCAACGCCATCCGTACCCAAACCACCCCCGCCTTCCGCGATAAATATCGCACAATTGATCTCCTCCTCGTAGACGATATTCAATTCATCGCTGGCAAAGAATCGACTCAAGAAGAATTTTTCCACACCTTCAACACCCTGCACGGACAAGATAAACAAATCATCGTTTCTTCGGATCGCCTGCCCAAATCAATGGTCACGCTCGAAGAACGTCTCCGCTCCCGCTTTGAATGGGGATTAACCGCCGATATTCAGGCTCCTGATTTCGAAACCCGTCAAGCCATTTTGCGCTATAAAGCCGAACGCTCCGGTCGTCACGTTCCCGATGAGATTCTCGAAACCATCGCCGAGCGGATTCAATCGAATATCCGCGAATTAGAAGGCGCGTTCAATCGCGTGGTCGCTTTTGCCGAATTGAGCGGAACACCCGTCACGAAAGAATTAGCAGAAATCGCCCTAGCCGATTTGCTTCCCCCCTCCACAGAAATCCAACCCCAAAGCGTTGTTGATTTGGTCGCCAAATCCTTCAACTTAACTACCGACCGTCTCCTCAGTCGCGACCGCTCGCGTGCGGTCGCTTTGCCGAGACAAATTGCCATGTACCTGATGCGGCGAGAGATTGATATTTCCCTGCCGCAAATCGGCAAAGAACTCGGCGGACGCGATCACTCCACCGTTATGTACGCGATAGATAAAGTAACCGACATGCTCGAAAGAGATGAGCGGCTACGGAGGCAAATTGTACAAATTAGGCAAAAATTACACAGTCAAGCCCTTGTGATGTAAACAGAAAACGCTCCGAAGAATTCTCCGGAGCGTTTTTTTATCAGGTCAGAAGCACAATATATCTGCAAGATGTATTGCGCTTTTATTTTTTAAGACCATCCATCCAAGTCTAACCCTAAAAATTCCCGCAAATCATCATTCCACGGTCTATAAAAATCTTCTAGTTTCTTGCGCTTTGCTTCGCCAATCGGTGGGGCGGAGAAGCGCATCTTTTTGCCCCAATAAAAGAGTCTACGCAATTTGGAAGGAATTTCCTTCTGGTAACGCGGCTTGCGGATGAGAATCTGATAAAAAGGGTTTTTCCAGATTTCGGTGGGATTGAAGGCTTCATCAAAATCTTCGCTAATAAAATCTACGTCCACATCGAGGAAGGTAAAGATACGTTTGTAAAAACCTTTGGGCGCGGAGATCATTTCTTCAAAGGGGAGAATGAGTAAATTCTCACGCGGGAAGTATTCCAGATATTTGCGGATATAACGCATATAAACACCACGACTAAAATAGCCGATTTCATCAGGATGATATTCATCGCTGAGATATAAGTCTACGGCTTCGGCGAAGGTATGCGATTCGTTGAGGTGGCGGCGGTTATCCCAGTATTGGGAGATAGCGCGCTGGATGGGATCACGTACGGTGAGAATCAGCTTCACATCTGGCAAGAGGGCATGGATTCGCTTCGGTGCTTCGGGGTGGCAAATATAGCCGGGGGAGGCTTCTCCTCGCGCAAGCTGATTCGCAGAATCCGCAAAATGCGCCGCGTAAGCCTCGGCTCCACGCGCGTACTCGTCCTCCTTAAAAAAGAAGTTAATCTCCTTTTTATCCGCCATAAAAATTTGGGGATGCTCTTTGAGAATCCGATAGAGAGAAGTTGTCCCCGCTTTTTGGGAGCCAATAATGAGAAAATTTGGGAGCATAAAACACCTTTCTCTCCACAAAGGCACAGAGAGCACAGAGCTTTTCCTTTGTGCCTTTGCGGTAATTTCTTTAGTCTTCGTCTAACGGAGCAAAGCCCTCGCCGAGAGCTTCATGCGCCTGCCCGATGACCATGAAAGCGTGCGGGTCAGCTTCGTTGACGATGCGTTTTAGGCGCATGGTTTCTGAGCGGGTCACAACGCAATAGAGCATCGTGCGCTCTGTGCCGGTATACGCACCTTTGGCGGAGAGCAGGGTCACGCCGCGGTCGAGGGTCTCAAAGATTTTCTGGGAGACGGTTTGCGGCTCGGTGGTGATAATCAGCGCGGTGCGAACTACGCTTAATCCCTGTGCGGCAACCTCAGTCACGATTCCGCTGACGTAGAGGGCAATGAGGGCATAGAGAGCTTCTTTCCAGCCGAAGATGAAACCCGCTGAGAGAATGACGGCTGAATCGACGATCATATAGCTCTGCGAGATGGGGATGCCGCGCCAACGATTGAGAATGCGAGCGAGAATGTCGCTACCGCCGCTGGTACCTTGCCCGCGATAGACAATCCCAAAACCAATTCCGCTGACGACTGCACCATAGAGGGAGTTGAGCAGGATGTCATCGGTGATGCCTTCTGGTGGGAGAAAAAGAGTGAGCGCATCGACAAAAAAAGAAAAGGTGATGACAGCCAACGCGGTGCGGAAAACGAATTTCTTCCCGCCGAGATAACGCCAGCCGAGCGCAAAGAGCGGGATATTGCCGATCAAAATCATCAATCCGATTTGCCAACCGGTGACGTGATTAATCAATTGTGCCACGCCGCTCACGCCACCGCTAGCAAGATTGGCTGGAATCAAAAAAAGACGCAACCCAATCGCTTGGATTAATGCGCCGAGGGTAATGAGGAGGTAGTCGCGAAGATTTTTCATGGTTTTAAAGGTGCCAAAGGTAATAAGGGAGAAATAAAAAAATCTGCTCAAGCTGCATAATCTGCGGATAAAAAACTTCTTGCATTATGCACCAGAGAGCAGATATTTTCAAGATATGGTAAAAACTATCAAATTGGTTATAATAGGCTTTCGAGGAGTATTATGACATTATCTTGTGAACAATTACAAGACCGTTTATTGGCTTTGCATCGCGCCAATTTAGGGTTGATAAAAGACATCTCTATAGACACGCTACTCAAACGGATCGCTATCATAGCAAGCGAGCAAGCGGATGCAGAATATGCTGCTTTAGCCATTTTTGACGATGATGGGAATTTAGCAAAATTCGTCACGATTGGGATGAGCGAAGAGAAAATCAAGAAAATCGGTCGGCAACCGAAAGGCTTGGGTTTATTAAGCGCATTGAAGAATACGAATGACCCGATTCGTTTACCTATCTTGGGCGATGACCCACGCAGTATCGGCTTTCCCGAACATCACCCCCCGATGCGCTCTTTTTTGGGCGTGCCAATCATCTCAACCAATCGTCAACTCGGACAGATTTATCTGACTAATAAACGCAGCGCCAATGCCTTTAGCGAAGAGGATGAGCAAATTATCCAAATGCTGGCGGGATACGCCGCCGCCGCGATCCAAAATGCGCGGTTTTATGGCAACCTCCGCGAGCGCGATATCTCCCTCACCCAACACAGTGAAGATTTAGCTTTTCTAAACGATGTCGCCGCGGCTCTCGTCCCCACGCAGAGATTAGATGAAATCGTCCACAAAACACTCACACTAGTGATGGATTATTTACACGTAGAGGCAGGAGAACTTTTCCTTTTGGATGAGGAGACTCAAAGTCTACACTTGATTTTACATTGCGGCGAGGCAGCCGAAGCCTTTTGGACGCGTAGCCGTTTTAAACTCGGTGAAGGCTTTGTCGGTATAGTCGCCAAAGAAAACGAAACCTTAATCAGCAATGATCTCTCAAAAGATATGCGCTATTTGCGTCCCGCGGTGGTAGAAGCCGGATTTAAACAATTCATCTGTTTGCCACTCACATCCGGCGATAAAATGATTGGCGTTCTCTGCACGACAAAGCGCGGCGATGAACCTTTCGATGATCGCAGTATTCAGCTTCTCACCGCTGTCGGGAATTGGGCGGGAGTAGCTATCGAAAACTCCCGTCTACATACAAACGCACGCCGTTTGGCTGTTCTCGAAGAGCGTGAAAGAATCGGTATGGATATGCACGATGGTGTCATCCAGTCCATTTTTGGAGTTGGCTTGGGCTTAGAGAACGTCCACCACTTAATCGATGAGAACCCCGATAAAGCTAAAGAAGGTGTTCGTCTCGCAATCGATGGGTTGAATCAAGCGATGCGCGATTTGCGCACCTATATTCTCGATCTGCGCCCCCGCCAACTCGGGGAAGAAAACCTCCTCATTGGCTTACGCCGTTTGGTTACAGAATATCGCATCAATACCCTTTCAGAAGCGATGCTAACAGGAAAAGAAAAAGAAATCATCAATTTATCACAAGACAACGCCCTGATTCTTTTCCACATCACACAAGAGGCTCTTGCCAATGCCGCAAAACACGCCCAAGCAAAACGCGTCGGCGTCAATATCTGGACAACGGCAGATCGCGTTTTATTAGAAATTGAAGATAACGGCAAAGGTTTTGACCTCGATAAAATGAGCATGACCCTCGGACATGGACTCTCGAATATGCACACTCGCATCCGCAAAGCAGGCGGCGAGATAGAAATCTCCTCCGTTCCAGATGAAGGAACGATGATTTTAGCGTGGTTACCGCGCGAGGGGTAAAAGAATATTTTGTATTACATAATTGATAATTTTACGCAATACAAAACGCGCACTTAACAAGGAAACCCTTATGAATATCTTTCTAACAGGCGGAGCGGGCTATATCGGCTCGGCGACCGCGGAGGCTTTGCTTGGCACCGGGCATCAAGTCACCATCTACGATTCGCTCGTAACCGGACATCGGCAGGCTCTTCCGGCAGATGCGGATTTTATCCACGCGGATTTGGGGGATGCAGATGCCCTTCGAGCCGCGCTTGCCACGCAAAAATTTGACGCGGTAATGCACTTTGCGGCGTTCATCGAAGCCGGAGAGAGCATGAAAGACCCCGGCAAATTCATCCGAAACAATCTGGTTAACTCATCAATGCTCATCGAGGCGGCAACACGCGCGGGTGTGGGGCGTTTCGTCCTGTCGTCCACCGCGGCGGTGTATCAGTCCAGCGATGAGCCACTTAGCGAAGAATCGCCCCTCGGTCCCACCAATACATACGGATATACAAAACTGGCAGTGGAGCGAATCCTAGAATGGTATCGAAAAATTCACGGTTTGCATTTTGCCGCTTTGCGCTATTTCAACGCTTCGGGGGCGTTGCCCAATCGCGGCGAGGCGCATCAACCAGAATCGCATCTCATCCCGCTGGTTTTGCAAGTGGCGTTGGGACAGCGTGAAAATATCAAAATTTTCGGCACCGATTACCCCACGCCAGATGGAACAGCAATCCGCGACTATATCCACATTGCAGATTTGGTCTCGGCGCATTTGCTGGCTTTGGACGCGCTCTCCGAGCGGGATAAATTGGTCTACAACATCGGTAACGGGACGGGATATTCCGTTAAAGAAGTTATCGAGACGGCTCGCTCCGTGACCCGACACCTGATTCCGTCTGTGGAGACTCCGCGCCGTCCCGGCGACCCGGCGCGTTTGGTTGCCTCTTCTGCTAAAATTCGCCGTGAACTCGGCTGGGAGCCAAAATATCCCGACTTAAAAGATATTATCGCCTCCGCGTGGAGGTGGCATGAATCGCACCCGCAGGGTTACGAAAGATAAATTCCGTATTGCGTAAAACTCATGTAACTACTCATCGCAAACGGATAGAACACGGATTTACGCGGGTTTTGCGGATATTCGCTGATAAAAAACAGAAAAAAATAAAAAATCCGTGCAAATCTACACAATCTGTGCAAATCCGCGTGCTATCTCCCGCAGGCTGAGCAATTACTTACGCAGAACAAACACTTATGAATAATTTCCTCACCTTCTTCGTCGTCCTCATCGGTTGGATTTTCTCGCTCAGTTTCCATGAGTTTTCTCATGCCATCGTTGCCTATTATGGCGGCGATACCAGCGTGCGAGAAAAAGGATATTTGACTTTTAACCCGCTCAAATATACCCATCCACTTTACTCGATTATTCTTCCGCTCGCCTTTCTCTTCATGGGCGGGATTGGGCTGCCCGGCGGGGCGGTTTATATCGAAACCTGGCGATTGCGGAGCAATAAATGGAAGAGCGCAGTTTCGCTGGCGGGACCTGCCTCCAATTTTTTGCTCATTATCCTTTTAGCGATTATTCTGCAATTTGTACCGGATACAAACACGGGAATTTTTCCCGGTTTGGCTTTTTTGGCTTTATTGCAAATTTACGCTCTGGTTTTAAATCTCATCCCCGTCCCGCCATTTGACGGGTTTGGCGCAATTGAGCCTTATCTCAGCCCGGAGATTTTAGAGAAGATCGAGCCAATCCGCGGGATGATGATTTGGTTGGTAATTGCCGCACTTTGGTACGTTCCCTTTATTGGCAATGTCTTTTCTACGTTAATTTTCTCTATTGCTCATATATTCCACTTCCCCTTTGATTTGGTTGCAACCGGCTACCAACAATTCTTCTTCTGGAAGTGATAATTTGTTCCACGTTGCTTAAAACATTATGCAATATATGAACATATCCCAAACACCCTCCCCCACCTTCTACGTTGACAAAATTCCCGTCTACGGCGATGCGATTCTTGCCCCGATGATGGGGTTTTCCGATTTGCCCTATCGATCGCTTTGCCGCGAGATGGGATCGGCAATCAGCTATACCGAATTTGCGCGCGCCGAAGGATTAATCTACAATATGCGCCGAGTTTCAGAGAAGTTGATTTATCGCGAAGATGAGCGTCCAGTCGCCTTTCAGATTTATACACATGATATTGACTATATGGTCAATGCCGCGTTGAGAATTCAAGATTTGCGTCCCGATTTTATTGATATTAATATGGGTTGCCCTACCAAAGCGATTGCAAATAGCGGCGCAGGCGTGGGGATGATGCGCACGCCGCTCAAAGTAGCTCGACTTTTTAAACGATTGAGTAGAGAGCTAGAAATCCCCGTGACGGCGAAGATTCGGATGGGATGGGATGATTGCGTCAATTACAAATTAATTGCGCGGATTGTCGAAGAAAATGGCGGTGCGCTGATTGCTATCCATGGGCGGACGCGTGAAGGGGGACGCGAAAGAGCCGCTAATTGGGATGTAATCGGCGAAGTGAAACAACTGGTTAAAATTCCCGTCATCGGGAATGGGGATGTGAAATGCGTTGCTGATATTGAAAAGATGAAGACGCACACCAATTGTGACGGGGTGATGATTGGTAGAGCCGCAATCGGAAATCCGTGGATTTTTTCGGGCAAAGATCGAGATGAGGTCAACTTCGAGGAAGTCCAAAAGGTGATGAGCGAGCATCTCGACCGAAATTTGCTATTTTACGGCGAAGAGTTGGGCATCAATCTTTTCCGCAAGCATGTTGTTCAATATCTCGCGCCACTCCACACGACACGCCGCTATAGGAGAGAGTTGCTAACGCGCGAAAACAGAGAAGAATTTTTAGAGCTATTAGCACAGGTTAACGAGAATTTGGTGAGATAGTTCCCCAGCTGTCCTTCGGACATCCAGCTGGTCAGGATGGGGGCGGGTTTAGAAAAGAATCAGCTTCTCGTCAAGACCATGCTCATAAAGGGCAAACAAGCCAAAATCACGCGCGATTTCCCCGTCTATACGCCAAAAGAAGAGTATAATCCCGCCGTTAATTTTTAGGATGTCCCCATGGACATCATTTTTGTCGAGGAACAAATGAATACTTCTAAAGTTAAGAAATTTTTAATCGGAGAACCTTTCCCAACAAGCATGGCAATCCATGAGCGTTTGGATAAAGTACGCGCGTTGGCGGTTTTCGCTTCCGACCCGATTAGCAGTAACGCCTACGCGACCGAAGCGGTGATGAGCATTCTTATCGTGATGGGGAGCGGTGCGTTAAATATGACCATGCCAATCGTAATGGCAATTGCCGCGTTGGTTCTAATTGTGGTTTTCAGCTATATCCAAACCATCATGCACTACCCAAAGGGCGGCGGTTCTTATATTGTTGCAAAAGATAATCTCGGCACACTCCCTTCGCTAATTGCGGCTGGCGCGTTGCTAACGGATTATTCGCTCACCGTTTCGGTTTCGGTTTCAGCAGGCATCCGCGCCATTGTTTCCGCTTTTCCAGAAATCTACGATTATCGAGTTTTGCTCGCACTGGGGACTATCGCCCTGCTGACTTGGATGAACCTGCGCGGGGTGCGCGAAAGTGGCTCTATTTTCGCTCTTCCCACCTATGCTTTTATCGGTGGCGTAATCTTGGTCATCGTTATTGGCTTGATACGCAGCTTTGGACTCTTCGGTGCAGCTCCTCTTGTCCCACAAACTATTTCTACCGAGCTTCTAACAGAAGACCTAACGCAACTCGGCATGATTTGGATTTTATTGCGCGCGTTTGCGGCTGGCTGTACCGCCCTGACCGGAATCGAGGCAATTAGCGATGGCGTGCAAGCCTTCAAACCGCCCGAATCTAAAAATGCCGCCCAAACGATGGTTACGATGGGCATTATCGCCATGTCCCTTTTTATAGGGATCAGCTATTTGTCTACCCATTTGAACTTGATTCCCACTCATCACGATAGTTTACTCTCACAACTGACGCGTACCGTTGTCGGTGAAGGGTTTCTCTATTATTGGGTACAAATTTTTACGATGCTCATTCTCGTCTTAGCGGCAAATACCGGCTACCAAGATTTTCCCCGTCTCGGCTATTTTCTCGCTCGCGATAAATTCATGCCGCGCTGGATGACCAATCAAGGCGACCGTCTTGTTTTCAACGGTGGCATTCTTACGCTCGCAACGGTCTCATCCGTCATCATCATCATTTTCCACGCAGACGAGTTTGCAATGCTTCCTCTCTACGCGATTGGCGTGATGCTCAGTTTTACTATTTCGCAAGCAGGGATGGTCAAATTAATGACCAAAGTCTCCAAGTTAAAACCCGACGAGAGTATGGATACCCTCGAAACGCATCTTCATCACGAAAAGGGTTGGCAATGGAAGCGCGTTGTCAACGCAGTCGGCGCAACCACCACTGCCATCGTCTTTCTCGTTCTGGTTGTCACCAAATTTGTCGAAGGCGCGTGGATTGTCGTCCTGCTCATCCCGCTGATTATTATGATGTTCTATAAGATTCGCGGTCATTATAATAATGTTTCCGGTTGGTTGAGCACGCGCACCATTGTAGAAAACGAAATCAGCGAAGTCGCCGATGTGGTCATCCTCCCAATTGGCGATGTTCATCGCGGTACCGTACGCGCCCTCCAATACGCCCAACGTCTCTCTACCGATGTTCGCGCTGTTTACGTCTCAACCGATAATGCGCTTAAAGAACGCTTCTTAAAACGCTGGCAAAAATTCCCATCATTAACCAAAAATGTAAATTTGGTTGGCATAGATTATGACTACCGCGATTTCCTAACCCCCTTGATTGAATATATAGAAGAAGTCAACAACATAGAATTCCCCGATTGCACCATCACGGTCGTCATTCCAGAAATCGTTACAGATAATCTTGCGACCAGCATCCTTCACAATAAAACCGCTTTCTTATTGCGGCAACGGCTACGAAAATATCTTGATATTATTATTATTGAGATTCCTTTCCACATTCTGCCTCCCCCGAAAAAAGCGGATCATAAATTCACCGGCGTGGCAGATAAAATCCCCGACTCGCCCATAGAATCTCAAAACAATGCAAAGGATGTGGACGAAAAGCCTGCTACCGATTAAAAAGTATTTTCTATTCCCTTTGCTTTTCCTCCTTAAACGAAAAGACCTGACAGATTTTAAAAACCTGTCAGGTCTTTTTTTTTACCCAACAATCTCTATCAACGCCTCCCCCAACTTCCTTATTTCTTCAATTGTGTTGTAATGCGCCGCGCCAACGCGTACCATCCCGCCGCTTTCTTCTAAACCTAGCTGCTCGGTGACGTTTAGCGCATAATAATTCCCATCCCAAACATAGATGCCGCGCTCGCCGAGCATCTCCGCTACTTTATGCGGATGCAAGTCTCCGAGCCGAAAAGAAAAGGTCGCCACGCGTTCATCGGTGCGGCGAGAATCTGTCAGCCCGTAAATTTTCAACTTCGGCACAAATTCCAGCGTTGAGAGCAATGCCTGATTTAGCTCCTGCTCGTAAGCATGGATTGCGGTCATCGCTTTTTTGAGCGTCAGAACGCGCCCTGAATACCCATCTTCAACAAAAAGATCGCCATATTCTTCGCCAAACTCTTTGCCAATCCATTCAAAATACTCAATTGCGCCTAAAACACCAGCAATCCCTTCGTGATTTTGTGTTCCCGTCTCAAATTTATCGGGGAGTTCATTGCTTGCGGGGCGCACTTTATAGGCAAATAGTTCTTCGAGCAGATTTCTCTTTCCGTAGAGAATCCCAGCATGAGGTCCGAAGTATTTATAAGAGGAGGAAACCAGAAAATCGGCATCTGTTTTCTGCACATCAATCACACCGTGCGGGGCAAATTGGACTGCATCCACGTAAACCAGGGTCCCGACTTCATGCGCCATTTTGATGATTTTGCGAATCGGGTTAATCGTCCCCAACGAGTTGGAGGCATAGCCCACCGCGAGGAGCTTCGGCTTCCGTTCGAGGGCGCGTTGCAAATCGTCGAGATTCAGCGTCCCCTTTTCGAGGTCGAAGCGAACCCAGTTCACGTTAACACCCCGATCTTGGGCGGCAAGCAGCCACGGGGTCACGTTCGCATCGTGGTCAAGTTTCGTGACCACAATCTCATCGCCCGCTTCCCACATCCGAGAAATCGAGCGGCTGAGATGCAAAGTCAGCGTGGTCATATTATTGCCAAAAATAATTTCAGCGGGGCTAGCGGCGTTGTAAAAATCCGCCATCGCCTGATGCGCTTCGGCAAGAATCGCATCGGATTCTATGCTGGTTGCAAACGCGCCTTCATGATTGGCGTTGCTTTCGATGAGATATTTTTGCATCCTATCGAGGCTTTGTTGGCAAATTTGCGTACCGCCTGGACCATCAAAAAAGATTGCAGGGCGCGACAAAGCAGGAAATTGGGCGCGGATTTTGGGAATATTGAGAGCCATTTTTTCTCCTTATGGAAAGTGAAAAGCAAAAGTTGTATACTTAAATTGTAACCGAGAAAAGGAGGTTTATGATGTTTAAGAAAATTTTATTAGGCGTTGACGGCTCCGAACACTCACTGCGCGCCGCAGAAAAAGTTGCCGCTTTGGCAAATTGCATGAATGCCGATTTGTGGATTGTGGTCGCACATCCGACCGTCCCCGCATATTTGGGCGAACCGAATTTCCAAAATGCGATTGTCGCTCGCTTGGCAGAATCTAAAAAAACAATGAAGAAAGCACTCGAGGCAGTGGGGGAGATTTCTGGCGAAGTCCATCAAGAAATTTTAGAAGGTTCTGCTGCCGAAGTGGTTTTAAATGTTGCTGAAACGCGCCATGTTGACCTGATCGTGATGGGCTCACGCGGGCAAAGCAAATTGCGTGGGCTGCTTTTGGGCAGTCAATCGCAAAAAGTTTTGCAACATGCGCCCTGCCCGGTGATGATTGTTAGATAGCTTCTGCTTTGGCAAAATCTTCAAGGGTATTTAAATTCCA
The DNA here is from genome assembly GCA_029933275.1 of Anaerolineales bacterium. GTDB lineage: Bacteria > Chloroflexota > Anaerolineae > Anaerolineales > Villigracilaceae > Desulfolinea. The sequence goes on from JAOZOM010000003.1 coordinate 19,741, forward strand.
AAAACTTAGCCCTTCAGGGTCAAAAAGAGCCATTTCTTCTTTTGAAAGCGCATAAACTTTAACTTTTTCAAACCAAGAAATCACTTTCCATTGATTTGCGTCGAGTGCGGCTTCAATTGGAGGGATACAAGCATCTCGCCGATACAAGGCGTGGAGCGGTTCGTAACCAAATTCTGTTTTTGGGATGACGATATCCGCCCCGCGCGTGACGATTAGCTTGCTTGCCGTTAAGAAGAATTCTTTGCTGGCAAAAGGCAGGTCACATGCCACCACCGCGACAAACTCCCCTTTTGCGGATTTTAGCGCGGTATATAACCCTCCCAACGCGCCGCGATTGGGACGCAAATCGCGATAAAGTGGCACGCCCAAAAAGCGATACGCGTCTGGGGCATTCGTTGTAATGATGATCTCATCAGCAATAGGCGCGAGTCTCTCCATCACAACTTGGATGAGGGGAATGCCGCGAAAGGGCATCAGCGCTTTATCTTGCCCCATCCTGCTCGACTTTCCTCCGGCTTGAATGGCGAGGGTTAACATGGGCGTATTATAATGGGATTCAAGTTACAAGTTAGCAAATTTAAAGGTTGGAAAGTTAGTGAAAAAAAATACGAAATACGGAATAAAAAATGAAACTCTCTCAAAAATTAGACGCATTAACCGCCCCCGGTACGCTTTACGAAAAATTGGATGATCATTCTCTGCGCTGTTTTGCTTGCGCTCATCGTTGCTTAATCCGCGAGGGAAAACGCGGGATTTGCCAAGTTCGCTTTAATAAAGGCGGTGAGTTGCGCGTTCCCTGGGGCTATGTCGCCGCCCTGCAAGCAGATCCGATTGAGAAGAAACCCCTCTATCATTTTCTCTCTGGCGAAAATGCACTCTCTTTCGGGATGCTCGGTTGCGACTTACATTGCGACTATTGCCAAAACTGGTTCACCTCCCAAGCTCTGCGCGATCCAGCATCGGAGGGCGCGGGGAGATTAATCCGCGAGGTGAGCGCAGCGCAGTTGGTCTCGTTGGCGAAGCAGACCGATTCCAAAATTATCGCATCCACTTATAACGAACCGCTCATCACGGCAGAATGGGCAATAGAGATTTTCAAAAAAGCAAAATCGGCGGGATTGAAAACGGTGATGGTCTCCAACGGGAATGCGACCCCCGAATCTCTCGCGGCATTAGTTCCCTATTTGGATGGTTACAAAATCGATCTAAAATCCATGCAAGAGAAGAACTATCGTCAACTCGGTGGTGCATTACAACCTGTTTTGGATACGATTAAACGCGCTCACGACTTAGGCTTATGGGTAGAAGTCGTCACCTTGGTTGTGCCAAATTTCAACGATTCCAACGCGGAGTTGTGGGAGGCTGCCCGATTTTTAGCTGGCATTTCCCCCGACATCCCTTGGCATGTAACCGCCTTCCACCGCGACTATAAGATGCTCGCCAGCGAGAATACCTCCGCCGAGACTCTCCTCCGCGCCGCCGACATCGGACGAGAAGCCGGTCTCCGCTACGTCTACGCGGGGAATCTGCACGGGCGTGCGGGAGAATACGAATCCACGCGCTGCCCCAACTGCGACAAAATTCTCATCGAGCGGCGCGGCTTCAGCATCTACGATTATCAATTAACAAGAGAGGGCAAATGTCCCCATTGCGAGGCGAAAATTGCTGGCGTGTGGGCAGATACACCGCGAAGGGTCAAGTTACGCGGGACGGGGATGCCGAGAGTGATTTAGACTCGGTTTTTTAACGCGCTATATCCAGACTTCCGAAGTCTTAAAGACTTCGGAAGTCCTTTTTTTAAATATGACCCCACACATGACCTCCAGCACTATTCTATATGACCTAAAGGCAGATATAGTAGGGGCAGAAAACAGAAAACTCTACCCGCAAAGAAAAAAACTTAGTGTTACTTCGTGGGCTTTGTGGTGAAAAAACTTTAGAAGGAGAAAATCTCATGAAAAAAGGCAATATAACCGGTGGATTAATTCTAATTCTGCTCGGCGTATGGTTTTTAGCTGTGCAACTCGTTCCTCAACTCAAGGCTTGGGCGGCGGGACAATGGTCTCTGGTAATTATTGGCGTTGGCGTAATTTTTCTACTCGCCAGTATCCTTAGCAATATCCCCGGTCTTTCTATCCCTGCATTCATAGTCGGCGGGATCGGCGGTCTGCTTTATTATCAAAACGTGACTGGCGATTGGGCGAGCTGGGCTTATGCTTGGACACTCATTCCCGGTTTTGTGGGTTTGGGATTGCTCTTTTACAGTATCCAAGCCAGAGATAAAGGCACAGGCTCTGCGGGATTTGTTCTCCTCTTTATCAGTGCCGCGTTATTTTTTACCTTCGGTTCATTCTTAGGCGTGCCAAAGCAAATTATTCAGTATTGGCCCATTTTACTCATTATTCTTGGCGCAAACTCTATCGTAAAAGCCATTTTTGGGAGTAAAAAAAAGCAAATTACCGAAGCGGCACAACCTGTAGAAACCAAGAACGTCACCGTTGAATTCGCCACAGAAGGAGAAGAAAATGAAAACTAAATCTACATTTTGGGGCAGCTTGTTTATCGTTGCGGGCGCGTTATTGCTCCTCGATAATCTCGGTATTTTATATATCAACGTCTGGAAACTGATTTGGCCCACTTTCATCATCGCGGCGGGCGTTTGGACGCTCTTGGCTGCATCCAAAGGCACAGATGTTCTCGAAACTGAAAATCTGTCCGTCCCGCTCGAAGGCACGAAGCAGGGGAAAATGACCCTGTCTTTCGGTGCCGGACAAGTTAAGGTCACGGGCGATGCGGCAAGAAATCAACTTTTTAGCGGCTCTTTTGGCGGCGGCGTGGAATATAAATCCAAAAAAGATGGTAAGTTCACAGAAATCACGCTGAAACCCGATTCCACAGATTTTATCCAAAAAATGATGCCGTGGATGTGGGGCGCACGAGAATGGAATGTGAATTTGAGCCAAGAAGTAGCATGGCAACTTCATTTTGAGATGGGCGCATCGGACACGCAAGTTAATTTATCGGATTTGAAGGTAACGGATTTGGAAGTGGACACCGGCGCGAGCAACACAAAAATCATTTTGCCCACTAATGCCGGGCAGACGCACGTGGATTTGAGCGGGGGTGCCGCCTCTATCGTTTTTGAAGTCCCTGAGGGTGTTGCTGCTCGAATCCAAGTGGACAGCGGCTTAGCTTCGATCAACATCGACCGTGAACGCTTCCCCCGTGTTGGCAATTATTATAAATCTGATAATTATGAGACAGCCGCCAATAAAGTAGATATTAATGCTGATTTTGGGGCTGGCTCGCTGAGTATTCGATAGTTCTTTACCACAAAGGACACGAAGGAACACAAAGAAAAAGCAAAAAAAGGTTTTTCCTTTGTGGCACTTTGTGTGCTTTGTGGTGAAAAAAGCAGGAGCAAAATTATGAAACGTTTTGATATGAGAATCGTCATCGGTGTTGTCCTCATCGTGGCAGGGAGCATGTATCTGCTTCAAAATCTGGGCATTTTTTATGGCGGCGTGAATTTATTAGGCGCAATAGCCGTTGGTAGCGCAGGCGTGGCTTCCCTTTATGTTTATGCCAATAATAAAGAGAATTGGTGGGCATTAATTCCGGGAACAACATTGATTGCAATTGCGCTCAATATCCTTCTGGATACGATTTCCTACAGCTTGGGCAATATACTCGGCGGCGGGATCGTGCTAGGTGGCATCGCCCTCAGCTTTTGGATGATTTATTTCACCCAACGCGGACCCTTTTGGTGGGCAATTATCCCTGCTGGCGTACTTAGTTCTTTAGCAGTCGTTTCTGTAGCCGATGAACTTTTTCACGATGCCGGCGGGATATTCTTGCTCGGTCTTGGGCTAACTTTTCTCTTTATAGCCAGATTGCCCGGTTACGAAGGTCAACTAAAATGGGCATTTATCCCCGGCTGGATTTTGGTCGCTATAGGCACAATAAGCCTTCCATTTATGGG
>JAOZOM010000003.1:23822-25240 GCA_029933275.1 Anaerolineales bacterium
ACTTGCCACTTGCAAACTTGCAACTAAAAACTAGGAGAATAAAAATGAACAAGACTCTATATCGTACTGAAAAAGACAAAATGATTGGCGGCGTATGTGGCGGCTTAGGAAAATACTTTGATATAGACCCAACTATCGTGCGCCTTCTCTTTGCCCTAATTTTCTTCGGCTATGGCACTGGCGCAATGATTTATATCCTCTTGTGGATCATCATGCCCAGCGAAGCGATGATTGACGTGAAAAGTCACGAGGTTGAAAGTGAAAAAGATGTTGAAGAGATTGTTGTAATGCCTGATGAAGTTATTGACGCTGAGTAAGAAAAAACCCTTTTTGAACACGGAGAATACGGATTGTACGGAAAAAACCTTTTTATTTTTATCACTAAGATTAAAGTACTTCTCCGTGTAATCCGTGAGAATCCGTGTTCAAAAAACTAGAAAACTAGGAAAAGAAAATGAAAACCTACCTTTATCGTAGCGAATCAAATCGTATGTTGGGCGGCGTATGTGGCGGATTAGGGGATTACCTCGCCTTAGACCCAGTCTTCATCCGTTTCTTCTTTGTATTGCTCTTTTTCGGGCATGGTTCAGGAATGATGCTTTATCTCATCCTGTGGATTATTATGCCAAACAAATCAAAGGTGCAAGAAGGCAAAAATTTTGAAGATAATATCAAAGACAGCGCAGAGAATTTCGGCGAACGCATGCAGACCATTGGGCAGGAATTCGGGGAGGCAATGCGTAGCCCAAATCCGCAAGCTGGGATGATCGTGGGTATTGCCCTCGTCACATTGGGCGGAATCCTCTTCATCGAAAATCTCGGTATTTATAGCCTCAGATGGATTTCTTTCGATGTTTTATGGCCCGCTCTACTCATTATTGGCGGTATTGTCATTTTGCAACGGCGCACGAGGGAAATCAAATCGTAAAGCGAGATTTATCTCGCTTTTACTCAAAAGCGCAAGATAAATCTTGCGCTACGATAACTCAATAGGAGTTTCAAATGGACAACAACAATCATTCAAATAAAAAATTCGGGAATTTACTCTTCCCCCTCATTCTCATCTCGGCAGGCGTAGTCTTTTTACTTCAAAACTTAGGCTTGCTGGCTGGCAATGTTTGGAATATGCTCTTCCGCTTATGGCCCCTGCTCGTCATCCTACTGGGACTTAACGACTTAATCCGTAACCGCGGCATCGTGGGACCCACTATCTCTATCGGAATTGGCTCTATTTTCTTGTTAAGCAATCTCAATATCCTTAATTGGGATACGTGGATGACAATCATGCGCTTGTGGCCCATTCTCATCATTGCCATTGGTCTTGAGATTTTCATCGGACGCAAAAGCATCTGGCTTTCATCTATAGGCGTAGGGATGACCCTAGCCCTCCTCGCAGCGGGATTATGGTACTCAGGCGG
>JAOZOM010000335.1 GCA_029933275.1 Anaerolineales bacterium
ACGGTGCGCTCAACGCCCATCCCGAAACCGGAATGGGGGACAGAGCCATATTGCCGCAACTGCAAATACCAGTTAAAGGCTTCTTCGGGCAGACCGTGTTCGTGGATGCGTTGCAGGAGCAAATCGGGATCGGACATGCGCTCGGAGCCGCCGATGATCTCGCCGTAGCCTTCGGGAGCGAGCAAGTCTACGCTTTTGCAGGCTTCGGGGCGACCGGGCATCGGTTCCATATAGAAGGCTTTCACTTCGGTCGGGTAGCCGTAGACGAAAACGGGTTTATCGAATTGTTTGGTCAGCACCGTTTCGTGTCTTGCGCCAAAATCCATGCCCCATTCGATATCGAGAAAGGCTTTTTCTTCGGGGTCTTCGGTTTCGGCTTGGATTTCTTTAATCATCTCAACTGCTTTGTCGTAAGTGATGCGCGGGAAGGGGGCTTCGATATTTTCTAAAGCGGAAATATCCCGTCCCAATGATTCGAGTTCTTTGCGATTTTTCTCTAAAACACGCTTGACGATGTGGCTGACGAATTGCTCTTCGATTTCCATCAATTCGTCTAAGTCGCAAAAGGCGATTTCCGGTTCCACCATCCAAAATTCGGTCAGGTGACGGCGGGTTTTGGATTTTTCGGCGCGGAAGGTGGGACCAAAACAATAGACCTTGCCAAAGGCGAAGATATTTGCTTCGTTATAAAGTTGTCCTGTTTGGGCGAGATAGGCTTTGCCTTCATCGAAATACTCGGTCTCGAAGAGAGTCGTTGTCCCTTCGGCGGCGGCGGGAGTTAAAATCGGGGTGTCCATCAAGATAAAGCCCTGATTATCGAGCCATTCGCGAATTGCCGAGATGACGGTGGCGCGAATGCGGAGAATTGCCCATTGGCTGGGCATCCGAATCCAGAAGTGGCGGTTATCCAGCGCAAAATCGGCACCATGCTCTTTGAGTGCCATCGGATAATCGTCCGCGGCGGACTGCACCACGTCAAATGCCGAAATCCCAAGCTCGTAACCGCCGGGCAAGCCCGGGGCGCGTTTGTCCGCTCGCACGGTTCCGGTGATGATCACCGATGATTCCTGCGGGATATGGCTAATCGTGTCGAAAAGCTCCTCGTCCAAATCCCCTTTAAACGCCACGCATTGGGCAAATCCTGAGCCATCCCGCACAAGCAAAAATGCCAATTTGCCTTTTCCCGTGCGTTTATAAACCCAGCCCCGAATGGTGACTTCTTCGCCCTCGTAATCGGCGATGTCGTTGATGCGGATGATTTTCATAATTTCTCCTTGTCTCACGCAAAGCCGCAAAGACGCTAAGAAAAAATAAAAACTTTGCGACTTAGCGTCTTTGCGTGATGCAATTATTCGCTAATTTTAATATGTAGCTCTTCCAACTGTTTCGGCTCGGCGGGGGAGGGGGCATCGCCCATCACGTCCCGCGCGTGCTGGTTTTTCGGGAAAGCGATTACCTCGCGGATATTCGGCGCATCGGCGAGGAGCATCACGAAGCGATCCATGCCGATTGCGATGCCGCCGTGCGGGGGCGCGCCATAAGTGAAGGCTTCGAGCATGTGACCGAAACGCTCTTTGGCAACTTCGGGGTCGAGACCAATCAGCTTGAAAACTTTTTCTTGCAAATCGCCCTGATGGATACGAATTGAGCCGCCGCCGACCTCGTAATTATTCAGCACAAGGTCATATTGTTGCCCGCGCACTTTGCCCGTGTCGGATTCTAGCATAGGAATATCTTCGGGCATCGGGGAAGTGAAAAGGTGATGGCTGGGATCCCAGCGTTTTTCGTCTTCGTTCCAAAATACAAAGGGAAAGTCGATCACCCAGCAGAAGCCGAGGATATTTGGATCTCGCAGACCGAGCAAATCGCCGAGATGGACGCGTAAACGACCGAGCGATTCGAACGTGATTTCGGCTTGGTCGGCGACAAAGAGCAGGAGATCGCCAGATTCGGCTTCCATGCGCTCAATGATCGCGTCCCGAACATCGTCCGTTAAGAACTTAGCGAAAGA
>JAOZOM010000336.1 GCA_029933275.1 Anaerolineales bacterium
GCGTTATCCGTGTACAACCCCTTTGGGTACAAAAAACGGTAGAAACAGTGTTTTTCAAAATAGGGAATGCTCTTTAGGGCAAGGAGAGAAAGAGATGGCTTCGATACATTCTGAAAAAGTACTTGAAGCCACTCTGCTATCAGTCACCCAAAAAAAACTGCCTTGTGGTTAGCCATTTTTTTTATTTTCCTCATCTTTCATTCAGAAAGAGTGGGTATAATTACGTCACTTTATTTTTATGATGAGGAACTATGGCAAAAGACCGTTTTGGAAGAAATATACATTATTTACGCATCAGCCTGACCGACCATTGCAACTTGCGCTGCGTCTACTGTATGCCCGAAGATATGACTTTTCGTCCCAATGCAGAGTTAATGCAAGATGATGAAATTCTGATTCTTACCCGATTATTTGCGAATTTAGGCATTGATAAAATTCGATTGACGGGAGGTGAGCCAACTCTTAGAGCCAATGTTGTGGATATTGTCCGCGACATCTCGGCAATAAAAGGCATTCGTTCTGTTTCGATGACGACCAACGGCTTGCTTCTCACTAAATTAGCCCAACCTTTGGCGGACGCGGGATTAGAGCGCGTCAATATCAGCATTGATACCCTCGACCCCGATAAATTCAAACGTCTAACTCGTTGGGGCAAAGTGAACGAGGTTTTAGCCGGAATCTACGCCGCTGAAGCCGCGGGCTTGACCCCCGTCAAGCTCAATGCCGTGATCGTAACCGGCTATAACGAAAGCGATGTGGTTCCCCTCGCGGGGTTAACGGCAGAACACCCTTGGCAAGTCCGATTTATTGAGATGATGCCTTTCGCCGGAGCTACGGAGTTCCAACTGACTCAGATGGTCACGGCTGCTCAGATACAGGAGCAAGTTGAGGTCGCGTTCGGTACGCTAGAAGTCGTCAATCATGGCAAATTGGATGGAGAAGCGCGTCTCTTCCATCTAAAAAATGGGATTGGCGATATCGGCTTCATCTCCTCTGTCACATCGCCTTTCTGCGCGTCCTGTACGCGTGCGCGGCTTACGGCAGACGGAATCCTGCGGATGTGCCTGTTACGCGAAAAAGAAGTCGATTTGCTCACACCGCTCCGCGCGGGTGCAAGCCTCGATGAGTTGCGCGATCTGATTCTTGACGCCGTCTGGAATAAACCCTGGGGACATGGGCTTGCAGACGGAGCGATTCCTTTGAATCGCACGATGAGTGAGATTGGCGGCTAAATGTTTGCTTCTGCAACAAATTACAAAGCGGTTTTCTTCGATTTAGACGGAACTTTGCGCCACACCGTTCCGCTTGGTGCGGAGGTGTACCGCGAGAAAGTAGCAGAATTCGGTTTCCCGATTAGCGAGGCGCAAAACCGCAAGGTTGGACGCTGGGAGCATTATTATTGGGCAAATTCGGCTGAGCTAAGAGCGGATACTAAAAAATTTCAGGGAGAAGACGGCGCATTCTGGCATAATTATATGGGCATACGCCTTACCGAAATGGGCGTTTCTCCAAAAAATATTGAGATTTTGCGACCGAAGTTGCAAAAATATCTCAACGAGGAATATGACCCCGAAAATTGGGTTCCTCCGGAACTGCACCAAATTTTGCCCGCACTCCGCTTAGCGGGATATAAACTCGCGGTGCTTTCAAATCGGCGCAATCCTTTTATTGATATCTTAGAAGAATTATCGCTCGTTGATTATTTTGATGCGATTATGGCAGCCGGAGAAATCGGCTCGTGGAAACCAGACCCCAAAATTTTCAAACCTCTTTTAGAACGCTTTAACCTCGCCCCAAAGGAAACAGTCTATATTGGTGATAATTACTATGCCGATATAATTGGTGCACGCAACGCGGGCTTAGAACCTGTGTTATACGACCCCAGAGGCATTTTCCCCGATGCCGATTGTACGCGAATCACCTCCTTTACGGCGTTGGAGGAGATTTTATAACCTGAGTTTCAAGAGTATTCATAGGTTTTTTCTGCGAAATTTGAGAAA
>JAOZOM010000076.1 GCA_029933275.1 Anaerolineales bacterium
ATACTATCACTGAGTTTGGGGAGTTGGTGTAGGTCTTGCATTTTTTCATCCTTTTTTATGAAGACTTTTTCTTTTTTTGAACACGGAGTTGCACGGATTTCGCGGAGAAAGCTTTTTGATTTATGAAAAAACAAAAAAGCTTTTTCTTTGTGCCCTCTTGGTGCCCTTTATGTTTAAATTTAAAATCTTATTTGTTAAGGTGCGGATGGAGATGGAGGGGCGCGCCCGCGAGCGTGAGACTGTATCTCCGACAGAATCTTGCCCGTGAGCATCCCTCCCAGCGTGCCGAATACTATTCGGGCGAACGCTACCCGCGCGAACGCTACCCGCGCTTGGCGCGAGGGATAGTGTCTCTCTCTAGGCGGGAGCTAGAGAGAGTAAACCGAATCCCAGCCCTTTGCCGGGACCGATCCCGGCTTCGAGCATTTTCTGGAATTCAGCTTGATTGGTAATTTCGAGTATGCCTTCAAATAATACGGCGTGGAATTTCATCCGTTTTTTCTTATCTTTTTCTTTAAATAATTTGCCGTGCTGGTCGCTTTCATTAACGACGCGGGCAGAAAGAAGCTGGGCAGAATTTTCATAGTTCAATTTTCGTTTGAGCCAAGCTAATTGCTCTTCTTCTTTATATAGCCCAACTCTTTTGCGCGTTTCTTTGATCCGCTTGATGGGATTTGCCCGCAAACGAAAGGCAAGTCTTTGCCCGGCGTGCAGTTTTTGGCTGAAATCTATTTCTTTGAGAGCAAGGTTTTCTTCACCAAAGGGCAGATAACTTTCGTCAAGTAGATAGTTTTTGCGCGCTTTGGTGAGTTCTGCCCAATTCGGTTCATATTTCGATTGCACCAAAAGAGTCGGGATGCCAGTACGCGGCACATCCACGCGGAAGAGGACGCGCTCATCATCTTGTAAATTGCCAGCAAAGGCTTTCATCACCGTGCGGTGCATTTCGTAAGGGTCGGCTAGTTCGTTGCGTACTTGTTTTGAACGCGGGTTGAGAATGAGGCGGGTGAGGTAGGTCATGCTTGGACCTCCTTTTCAGCGAATTTGGGGAAGTCAATCCAATCTACATGTACACGGCGAGGGGCGAATTGGCGGTTTCCCTTTTCAAAAGAAATCGGCTGGTCGTTGTGGACTCTTTCTCCATCATCTTTTTCAAGAATTATGCGCACGCCACGCGAATTATCTTTTTTGAGTTTATCGTAGCGTTTTTTATACATTCCAAACCAAGGATGATTTTCTAGGGTAGTGCGTAAATCGCTCTCTTTAATGCCGTTCTGAATATAAACGGGCATTGAGGGTGGGCACGCTTTACGCCCTAAAAAGAGCATCCAATGTGGCGCGCGTAGAGCGTCTTGAAGGGTTTCAAGGAGGGCACGGTTGGGACTTTCAAGACCAACGAGGAAGGCGGCATCAGAGAGATAGTAGCGATTGGAAATTGTTGTAAATTTCGGATGTTTTGGATACGCGGGTTGCCTGCCGCTAGCTTTATAAACATCTAATGCTGTGTGCCAATCTCTTAAAATCACGCCTTCTTGGTCGGCACGCACGCCCATTTTTAGTTCAGCGAGATCATTTACCGGTTCAATACGCGGTCTACCAAGCGCGGCACAGAGTAAACCAATAATGCCGCTTTTTGTGGGTTCACGCCCAGTAGTGCGAATGCTGAAATTGCTTTGCGTATCCCAAGCCTGTAGCGGGGCTACGCTTCTTAAAAGCAGAGTAGGCATGGCTTACTCCTTTGGAAGAACTTCGTTAATTGCTTCTATCCATGCAGAAAGTTTGGGGTTGCTATATTCCGCTAACGTATTTAATGCTTCTTCACTTTTGGCAGAATCGGTATAAACAGAAATAGCTTTGAATTCAGCATCGTCACGGCGTTCTTTGATATCGCCCCAATAAGTATCTAAGGCTTCAATAGAACTGCGAATCAATCCAGCACCGCCTTTGGGGTGAACAGGCTCTTCAAAAGCATTGGCAAGATTCCAGCTTTGACCATCTTCGCGCACAAGTGCGATAGCAAGATTGGTCGGGTTTTGAGCGGCAAAGGCGTTTTGTTTTCCTGTAGGGATTGCGTCTAACGCGGCGCGCATAAAACCTTCAACTGTGCGGCGAGCGAGCGCTTTGTCGTTTCCTAGATTCTTCACGAGCAAATCCCAATCAATGCGGGCGTAGCGGTAGAAACAGGCAGAGTTGAAGTTGGTAAAGCCCATCATCCCCGCACCTGCACCTTCATCATCGCTTGCTTCTTGCAGTTCGTCAACGGCGGTGTAGAAATCCATTTCCATTTTGATGCTATGCGTAGAAATAGCGTGAGCAACCTGACAAGCAGCATCAATATTGAGAGATGGATGTTCAGCTAACATTCTTCCGAATAATGCAATATCGGGCGCGCTAGTACGCAATTTGGTTGCTTTTTCTAATGCACTAACAACATTTTTTAGTGATTTTGGCGTTTTAGCACTTGCCGCTTTGATAGCATCATCCCAGTTTTCAAGTAAAGCGTGAACTGCACCATTAACTTCTTCTTGCGTAAAGTAAACTAGCACATTAGAGCGTTCTGGGTTTTTCTTATCAGATTTTGCAACATAGTCACTTACAAAGGCGACCGCGACAGCTATTGCATCTTCTTCAGTTTTACCAGCCTCCATTAATTTATCTTTAATGGGGCGAGACATCCATTTGCTACGTTCCCCTTTTTGCGCTTCTGTAATTTTTGAGAAAATATCTTCGTGGCGAATAGCACGCTTGAGTGCTTGAGAAGAAACACGCGCCCGGCGGTATCCACCGAAGGTGCAATCTTTAGGGTTGCCCGTATCATCGCGGTTGAGATTGGCGGGGGAAAAGTTTTGGATCATGTGAAGTTCGATAAACATTTTGTAGCTCCTTGTTTTTAGTTTGGTAGTTCTTAGTTTGATAGTTGAGTTGTTTTAGCTCTCTAATTCTTCTGTTGATTCATCTTTTTGGGGAGGTCGCCAGAAACCTTCTGCCCAACGTTTTTGCGTTTTAGATGTTTTTTCTGGATCACCTAAAGCCAGCACATCCCACATTAAACGATGCCAATTGATGGGTGTTTCTTCCTTCGATTTCAAAAAACTGATTGCTTGACGCAGATAAATATGTAGATCATCTGGACTGGCTGTAAGCAAGATTGTAAATCGGCGTTCAAGTGCCGTGTTATTCTCTGGGTTTTGATGATCTAGATGACGAGCGAAATGATTGCCTATATTGCCGCTGGACGTACTCACCGGATGCAAGGCGAAAAGCGAAGCGATCAGGTAATGGGTTTTTTCTGTCCATGTTCCTGATTTGGCTTTCATTTTGGGAACAACATAGCGGAACATATCTGATACATCTCCTGGGGGTTGTCCTAATCCCCGCCGCAGAGCCGCTAATGCACCACGATTTTCTCGTAAACTTTCGAGATAAGTTACAAAATCATGTTCATAATTCATAGGGTTTTCTCCTTTTCAATTTTGGGTAAAACTTCATTAAGACGGTAACGTAGATAACTTTCTCCTTTGACCATCGCTTTGAAAGAACGGGCATCGTTTCCTAAACTTTGAGTAGCCAATTCGAAAGCACGCCAAGCAGATTTTCGCAATTGTGCATACCATTCGGCTAAGGCTTTTTCTTCATCGCGTGCTAACTCAACGATAAAGGCTTGGAATGGAATATCAAGATTTGCCCAGTAGTTTCGTTCCATATCAGTATGTGTAATCCAATCGTTGATAGCAGATTTGGCATTGACATTTAATCCTGCCCATTGTTTATGCCAGCCTTTTTCTTCTACTGTGGAAACCTGCTGATACATGCCCAATAAACGAGCGGTTTGTACAAGATCGAAAGCAACTGTGCCCGAAGTATTGATGGCGTTATCTAATTTTTCTACCAAGATTTCGTCTGTTAGATAATCTAACGGTATTGGCAATTGCTCTTGGCGAAAGAAGAAAACTTTGGCTTGCTTTTTAGACATCCCAAGAGCTAAAGTAGAGTATGTTTGATTTCGTCTGGGAATGCCAAGTTCTTTTACAAGGTGTCGCAACCATCTCAATGTCGCTGGAGGAACCGCTTTTTTACTCATATCATCAGAAAAGGCGAATAAAGATGAGCTATTTCTCCAAAACACTCGGTCTTCGCTAAAACTATAATTAAGCGGACCGAGTTTTTTGTGAATTCGGTAATTTTTCATCGGGTCAAGAATAGCTGCATCGTAGCGTAAAGCTGGTCCCATTGTCATTTTCTTAACAACAACACCTTCCTTTGTCTCTTCTGGGAAAAGAAGGACTTTGCGATTTTGCCATGTCAGATAATCAAGATAACCAAAGGGGTTTTTGCGGTCAGGATTGAAAGGATTATCCATTTCCCAAGAGGGCTTATCATCTCGTGTGTGGATATTTTGGAATAACTCATCTGGCGGGTATTGAATCATATTTAGCATGAGCGTTTCTTTCAAATTATTACCTTGTACTAAAAAGATAATCCCGCTTGCCATAGTGCCATCCGTAAATGTTCGTGAGATACCACTTAGACCAGCTAATCCAAAAGATTGAACGGTAAGCAAAATATGAGCTGCTTGCGCTGGCGTTAACGATTCGCCAATTTCTTCTGTATGATGATCAAATAAGGTGGGATTATTTCCAGAAGATTTGTCATGGCTTAAGCTAATCGTAGACTTTGTTTTCATGCGATCATCAGACGATTGATAAAAGGGACGTTCAGCATCAAACAAATCGAAACGAGACTTCCATTTTTCTAAATAACGATTTAAAGATGCCATATCCCACATTTCTTCTTCCCACAATTCAGCCCATTCGTCTTCACTATCAGGTCCAAAAACGCGATGAAGAATGGTCAGTAAAAAACGATGTAGCGCGGCAGTAATAAGTGGGGTGTCGCCTGTCAACGCACGAATTTTATGCGCTTGTGACATCACCTGTTGAAGGTTGAGTGTTACCTGTGTTCCATCATTTTTGATACAAGGAATCCAAGGTTTATCAACCAGATTAAAAGAAAATTCTTGGCTCATACGTCCTCCTTTTTGATTATGGTTAAGCCAGTTTCTTGGTTCAGAGATAGAGAGTAATTCTTAATATCTTCGCAAAGACCATCCTTGAAGATTATATATCTACAATAACGGAGAGATGCCTTTTCTTGCCATTTCGTAGGAAGTTTTTGTGCTAGGAGAGGCGTTATAACTCCTTTGTGTTGCAAGGAAAGCGCATTTTTCAACAAAGATTTTGCTTGAATTGCGGATAAATTCTTATCTAAGTCAATCCTTGTCCACATTCCATTATCGTTATAAACACCGATTTTACCGTCAATTTGATGCAAACAAATGACTGTTAGGCTCAAGTCAATATCACGCGTTCGCGCTTGAAAAGCCTTATGAACTTCAGGATTATCTTCATCCAATTCATATATTGGAGGGTGAAGGTATCGTCTTTTTTGTGGAGCTAAAATTAAATACTTGCCAGCATTGATTTCTTTCTCCCGCTCTTCATTCTTGAGTTTTTCCAGATTTTTCTGGTTTTTTATCTGCCACTCTTCATTTGGGAAAGGTAAATCTGCATTTTCATCATAGACCGCTTCGATTAGTTCAAATGTATTTTTCGGTATCTCAATTTGCTCTCGCCCATGTAGTGATAGGTAAGAGCGCAGCAAAATATACGGTGCGTAAATCCATTTATCTACACCAAAATCTGGCAATCCTTCATCATCTTTTTCTGGCTCTGTAATCATCAATCTGCGCGGCAAGCCATAGCGTTCGTTATCTTTATGCCGATGTAGTCGTCCAGCGCGTTGCAAAATCAGATCTATGGGGGCTAAATCTGTAATCATCAGGTCGAAATCAATATCCAAGCTTTGTTCAATAACTTGAGTGGCGACTACGATGGCTTTCTGCGGGCGTTCGCCATCCTTGCCGAATTTTTTCAAGACTTTATCTTCAATCTCTTTGCGCCAAACGGGAGGAAAGCGGCTGTGGAAAAGGATAAGGTCATCTTCGGGGACGAGATTTGCATCGCTAAGGACGCGGTAGATGTCTTGGACGCGGCGGACGGTGTTGCAGATAATCGCCGCGCATCCGCCATTTGTCAGCTCAGCAAGCAAAAAGTCCACGAGTGAAGCGGGATTGCGATCTAGGCTCCAATCCAGTTGCAGGGTGTAATCATCTGGTTTGGGAAGAGGGAGCGTTTCCTGTCGATCTGCATTTGCAATCGTCAGCGCGGGATAGGCACTTTCGCTTTCATCCAAATCTTTTCTTGTGTAGGCTTTCACCAATTCCCGCCGCGTTTTAGCGGGTAGCGTGGCAGAGAGAATGATGACCGAAGTTCCGATAGCGTGCAACCATTCCAGCAGGCGATGAAAGAGGGTATTCATATAAGTATCGTAGGCGTGGACTTCATCAAAAATGATAACTTTATGCGCCAAGCCAAAGAGCCGCACAAAAAAATGTTTGGTTTGTAAAATGCTCATCAAAGTTTGGTCTACTGTGCCAACGCCAAAAGGAGCGAGCAGCGTTCGTTTGCGAGGTGTAAACCAAGCCATTGCCGCAACGCCATCTTTCGGATTATCTCCAATGCTATGTAGTTTTATTTCCTTCATTGCATCTGACCAGCCTGCCTGCCCATGCGCTAAATGTAAATTGACAAAATCATGCGGATAGCGTTGTTCAAGATACTTTTTCGTGCGCTCGAACATCTGATTGCTGGTTGCTTGTGTTGGCATGGCGATATAGAGACCGCGTCCTTTATTCTTTTGTATCCACAGCTCAGAAATATATAAAGCAACTTCGGTTTTTCCCAACCCTGTAGGGGCTTCAAGGATTAGAAGCGTTGGTTTTTGGATGTTTTTTGCTTCTCTAATGACGGCTTGCTGTGTTTCACGAGTTTTCTCAAATTTTAGATAAGCGAAAGTTTCTGCAAATGTCTTAATCTCTCCACGTGGTTGCCAACCAATCCAGCCTAATTCTTTTAATTCATCATGTGCTTTCTTCTTTGATTGTTCTGCATATTTCCGTGTGGGAATTACTTCTTCTATAAATTTAAAACGTTCTGTGTTGCGCGAGCCAATCCAGTCAGCGACCGAAGTCAGACCCGATAATATTGTGAGAAAAGTGTTCAAATCTGTTGTGTTGGATGGAGGTTTAACATCTGTAGGAGGAGAGAAAATTGCTTGCAGATGCCAAATCAAATCTTTGCGAAGGCTAGACCATGTTTCATTATCCCGAATATGCTCGGTCGCGCTTGGTGAGGGCCAAGTGCCGTGATGCCCTCCCAACGCGGCAGCGATTTTATTGGAGAAACGCTGATTTGATTTCAGTGTTTCGGGCAAGAGATTCTCTAATGCCCAAGTTGTAATAATGCCATGAGGCTCATTCAATGCACGCGTCGAAAAAGATGGGCTTTTCAAAAGCAAATTTGCTTTTTCTAAATCTTTTTTTAACCAAGATGGCGCATATTTATCTTGATAAGCAGGTCCTGCTTTTCCAATATCGTGCAATGCCGCAAGAAAAGCAAAGAAGTGTCCGCAATCATTTATATTTAGATTAAGCATTTCTGCCATTTGTTGACGGATGCTCTCGGTAAGAACATTTTTCCACATCTCCAGCGCAACTTGTCCCACATCAATCAAGTGATAAAGGAGAAGATGAATTCGCTCTCTATCATCAGGATTTGTTTTTGCGTAAGGTAAATGAACAGGGAAACGATTTGCTTCACTCATAATTTGATATGTTTTGCCAAGTGACTTTGCTGTATCTTTGAGTTTTTCTTTTAGGCTGTCCGGCTCCAACACCTCCACATCCGCGCCCCAACCGCGAATCCACGGGAGCATATCTT
>JAOZOM010000077.1 GCA_029933275.1 Anaerolineales bacterium
AAGAAGCCCGCGAGCAATTTATGCGCGAGGCAACTGTTTTGGCGCGTCTGGATCACCCTAATCTACCAAAAGTCTCTGATTTTTTCTCTCGTGAGAATCGCGATTACCTCGTTATGGATTATGTCCCCGGCGAGGGTTTGCGCGCCCTCATGCTAGATGCCCGCCGCCACAAAACTTTTTTGCGAGAAGACGTGGTTCTCGGTTGGGCAAACCAAATCGCAAATGCGCTCACTTATTTGCATCGGCAAGACCCACCGATTATCCATCGCGACATCAAACCGAGCAATCTCAAACTCACTCCCTCCGGTTTGGTTAAATTGGTGGACTTCGGTCTGGTACGAATTCTCGTCCCGGACGAGATGACGATTACAATTATTCAGGGGCAGGGAACGATTTTATACACCCCGCTCGAACAATATGGGAGTGATGGTTCACATACGGATCCTCGAAGCGATATCTACTCTTTAGGGGCGACTCTCTACCACTTGCTGACAAATGAAACTCCGGCAGATGCTCGGAAACGTTTCTTGAACCCAGAAAGTTTGCTTCCGCCTAGAGAGATCAACTCGGCGATTAGCAGACGTACGCAACGCGGCATAAAATGGGCGATGGCATTGCATCCCGACAAACGCCCTGATTCCGCTGAAGATTTCCGTCTCTTTTTGCTGGGGCAAAAGGAGATTATCACCAGCCCGCTTCCGCAATTGCATCAGCAAAAACAAAAATCAACCTTGCGTGAGTTATTCAGGCAGCCCGTTGAACAAGGGTTAGCTTGGGGGGTTGCGCTGATGGTGTTATTGAGTTTATTGATGACTTTGGGGAATTGATGCTTTCTTTTTCTCCCAAATAAAAACGCCGAAGTTTTCAAGACTTCGGCGTTTTTTTAAGTTCAAGCCGACCTTCGCATCCACAACCAAGCAAGAATCCAGCCGATGAGTTCGCCCCCGATAATGAAGGCGATGATACCGGGGATGCCATTTGCTGTAATGGTTTCAGCAGGGAGGAAGCCGAGAGCAAGGTAATTGTAGGCAACCAACCCTCCCAGCAAAGTGGATAATGCCACGCGCAAGCCCCAGCGCGTGGATTCAGCGTTTTTGCCTGCGAAATAAGCAATCAACGTGCCGAAAAACCAGAGGAAGAAGGCAATCAGCCAAGTTCTAGCGCGGAGTTTACCCTCATTAAGATAGGGTGAGGGGCGTGGCGTTGCAGTCGGGAAAGAAGTCGGGATGGGCGTGGCGGCTTCGGCGGTAATAGGTGGAATGATGGTGACAGCTGCCCCGATGCCCTCGTCGGAGATGTCGAGGCGGAGGGTTTCGGAGATGGTTGCTTCACCGCTGGCAACGCGAATATCAAGAAGACCCGTTTGGTCGAGTTGGAAATCGGCGCGGGCGATGCCGCCCGATGTTTGGGTCTCGATGAGTTGTTGGATGCCTCCCTCGCCCCCCGTTTGGAGCAAGAAGATGACCAATGTTCCATCCGGAACAAGGTTGCCGTTATGATCGAGAATTGCGCCGGTGCGTACGGAGAGGGTATCACCGATTTGGAACATGGGAATCGCGGTGGGGGCAGGCGTGGCGGCATCCGCTGCGGGGGTGGGGAATGTTTCGAGGGGCAGAGCCAAGTTTAGGGTCAAGAGCTGATCCGGAGCGGCTTGGGTAACGGTATCCAGTTCATAGCCTATCCCAGCGATTGAAACCGGTGCCGCGCCCACAGGTGTCAATTCCTTAAAAAGAAGACGAGCCGAGACTTCTAAAAAGGGCGGTGTGTAGGAATATAGCCCGTAATAGGCGGTCAGTTTTGAAATGTCGGTGGCATCGAGGGCGTAGGGAGTGGTGAAGGAGAAAAGGATGATTTTCTTTTCTCGCAGAAGAGTTTGGTTTTCGGCGAGGAGTTGGCGCAAGGTGGGGAGGCTTTCGAGGCTGGCGAGCGAAAGGATAACCCAATCAGCTTGGCGGAGGCTACTTTCAAAAAAAGTATCTTCGGGGTTATCGAGGGTGGCGAGAAAATCATCGAAGGAATGGGCAGAGAGATTTGCCTCGTTGATTTGTTCGCCGCCTTCGTCTCCGTAAAGATGCAAAATCGCTTCGGGGAGGGCGGAGGCAGTTAACGTGTTTTGTGTATCGGTGATGAAGATGAGACGCTCATCTAAAGTTGGCGGGAAAGGGAGAACGGTATCGAGGTCCTTGATGCTAGGGCTGATGAGGGTGGCGGCGTTTTGGGCTACGCTGAAAGAGGCTTCTTGATTTTGCCCGATGTCATCCAAGCCCGTTATGGAGGGGCGTACCATGGCGAGAGAAAATGAAGGATAAAGCCGAAACTTTTGTGTCAGGATGCGAACGAGGGCTTCATCGACTCGCGCGGCAAAAGCGGTGTCTTCGATATATTTCTGGGTGAAAAAATCGAGGCTTTTGGCGAGAGAGGCGAGGGTGTTTTCAGAATCTGTAGAGAGGATATTCCCCATATAAAGGAGGTCGTTTCCGGCGAGAAAAGCATCCCGTGCTACGAGGTGAGCGAAGAAATCTTCGCCGCCGGGGGCGTAAAAATCGCGGATGGCGCGACTGCCGAGATCTTCGCTGATAGTGAGTCCGCCCGTTCCTCGCCATTCGTCAAAGGGGGCAAGAGCGAGAATTTCGGTGAGTGATTTTTCATCGAGACTCACGGGGCGGGTCGTTGGGCGGACATTTCCCTGAAAGCCCTGATAACGGATATGCGAAACGAGCAACCCATCCGCTTTTTCAGGAGCGGGTAAAATCCCCGTTGTGGCGAAGAAGGGCACTAAATCCACTTCTTTTAATTCATCTAGCGTTTTGCGAGCGGTGGCGATTTCTTCTTCGGGGGATCTATCGGCACTGCCGCGACCCGGAAAATGCTTGGCGATAACGAGCATTTTCCCATCACTTCCGCCGTGTAACCCTGTGATAAAGGCTTTGCCCATCTCGCTCACCCAAGAAGGGTTTCCGCCGAAAGTATGCGTTCCTAAATCACCGTTTTTATCGTGATTAGGGTCTTCGAGAACATCTAAAGAGGGTCCTAAATAGAGATTGATTCCCATAGCGGAGAGTTCACGCCCTAAAACTTCGCCGTTTTTTCGGGCGAGTTCAGAATTCCATGTCGCGCCGATTGCCATTTGGCTGGGCTGAGGCGAGAGTCCGTTTAGGGCGGCACCATCTTCTTGTGAAATCCCAATCAAAAGCGGGATGTAGAGAGGGCGATGTTCTTCTGTCGTGTTGATTTTGGCAGCATCCCAAACATCTTTTTGGAGAGCGGTTGTTAGACGATAAAGGTCGCTAACTGTTTCAGGAGCGGGGGCAAAATTCCCATTTTTACTTTGCAAAATCACGCCCCCAATCGGATAATTATCGAGAAAATCGACCAAACTGGTATCATCCCCGTTTTCTGTGCCGGTGAAGCTGATTAAAAATAACTGCCCGACACGCTCTTTGGGAGTCATATTTTCGATCACAGTTAAAACAGCAGGTGGCGGTGGATTTTCTTGGGCGCGAGCAGGGAGGATTGGAGCAAAAAGAGAAAAGAGAAAAGAGAGCAATAAAACCCACTCCCCCATCCTAGCCTTCCCCCAGAAGCGGGGGAAGGGACGTGTGCCAAATAATTGCTTATTTTCCATAACGCGCCAAAATCTCTGCGTGAATTTCGGGTTGGATATTGCCCCCCGAAATAATAATTACACTCGGTTTTGCGCTCGTTTTTCCGCTTAAAACCGCCGCTAATCCTACTGCACCCGCGCCTTCAATTTTTTCGCCATATTCCCGCCACGCAAAAGCAATCGCCTGCGCCACTTCATCTTCCGAGACCAAAATCACCTCGTCTACATATTTTTTGATAAGGGGAATAGTGATGGCGTTCTCTTCGACCGCACCGCCTAAACCATCTGCGATAGTGGGGAGGTCTTCCACATCGGCTTGGGTGCCACGATAGAATAATCCGTGCATAAAAGCGGATGCCTTAACTTGGACTCCGATAACGACCGCGTTTTTAGCTTGCTCTGCCAAAACCGCGCCGATTCCCGATAACAAGCCTCCTCCGCTTAAAGGGACGATCCAAGTCATCTCGGCGGTTTTTGGCACATCTTCTAAAATTTCGGTGGCAATTGTTCCTTGCCCGGCAATGACATGCCCATCGTTATAGGGTGAGATCCAAATGGCATTATTTTTCTCCGCGAAAGCCAATCCCGCCTCTTCTGCCTCGTGATAGCCCCCCGCTACCAATTCCACCTCTGCGCCGAGTTCCCGCATCGCCGCGATCTTGACCGCAGGTGCGTCTTCCGAAACAAATACCCGCGCCTTTGCGCCGATGATTTTTCCCGCTAACGCTACGCCCTGACCGTGATTTCCCGCGGAGGCGGTGACCAAACCCATTTCGCGTTCCCAATCCTCGAGGATGAGGGCGCGATTGAGCGCGCCGCGCGCTTTGAAGGAACCGGTCTTTTGGTGGTTTTCCCATTTAAGATATAAACCGCGCTCCGCATCATAAGTGAGCGGCGTGCGGTGGATTTTACCGGCGAGACGTTTGGAGGCGGCTTTGAGCCATTTGGAGGGGAGCATAAGGGGAGTTATTTACGAAATATCTTCAAGGCTAATTCAGGATCATCGGTAAAAATGCCATCTACGCCCCAATCGGCGAGGCGGCGCATATCTTCGGCTTTGTTCACCGTCCAAACGTGGACGCGCCGTCCCATGCGATGAGTGGAGGCGATGCTTTTTTTTCTAGCATCTCTTAACTCAGGATGCAAGGCTTGGTAATTTCCCCTTTTGAATAAGATGTTACGCACAAACCAACCTAATAAATTGGGGAGGGCTAAAAGTCCGCGCGGGGTTTGAGGGAGGAGTTCGGCGGCACGCGTCAGGTTCTTCGGCAGGAAAGAGGAAAAGATAATTTTCTCGGCGAGATTATGCTTTTTGACGACTTCAACTACTTTATCCACAAGCTGGTCGTCGCGGGTTTTGTAATTGGTTAGTTCAACGTTAATCAGTATTTTGCCGCCAACCGTGCTGAATACCTCGTCTAAGGTGGGGATTTTTTGCCCCTCTCCGGCATCCAGTTCTTTGAGGGCAGCCAAGCTCAAATTCGAGACCGTCCCGCTGCCATCCGTTGTCCGATCTACGGTGGGGTCGTGAATGACGACCGGGACTCCATCCGCACTAAGTTTGACATCTAACTCAATCGCATCCGCACCTTGTTGGAGGGCAAGTTCAAAGGCTGCAAGGGTGTTTTCGGGAGCGTGCGCGGATGCGCCGCGATGGGCAAAAATTACGGGAGAGGGGAGGGTGTATAGCATTTTAGAGATCCACAAAATAGGCTTGTGCGGCAAGGTCAATTAATTCTCGGCTCATCACGGGTTCTTTAGAAAGATATTGCGAAATGTCGAGAATTTGGTCGCAAATATCGCGGGGATGGGAAGCGCGCAGTTTGCGATTATGTTTGATATACCATTCCTGCAAAAGATAGGCGAGACCCTGATCGTTATATTGAACTTTTTTAGCTTGGGCTACGCGGCGGAAGATTTCTCGATAGCCCTCGTAGGAGGGATCGCCGATTTCGATTTTATGACGGAGACGGCGCAAAAAGGCTTCGTCTACGAGGTCTTTCGGCGGGAGGTTTGTGGAGAAAACGACCAAAACATCGAAGGGGACTTCGATTTTTCGTCCGGTATGGAGGGTGAGAAAATCGACGTGATTTTCAAGCGGCACAATCCAGCGGTTGAGCAAATCGCGCGGGCGGACTTGTTGTCTGCCGAAGTCGTCAATTAGCAAAATCCCGCCGTTGGCTTTGACTTGAAAAGGTGCTTCGTAAAACTTATTTGTGTTGTCGAAAACGAGATCGAGACCTGCCAATGTCAGTTCACCGCCGACCACGATAAAGGGACGTTTGATCTTCACCCAGCGAGGGTCGCGGCGAATGCCGGTTTTAAGTGAGCCGGTGCCACGTGCCGTTGCGCCATCTTCTTTGACAAGCTGATGATTCACCGAATCGTACATCTTGATCACTTGCCCATCCACATAAAGTGAGTAAGGAATATACATATTCTGGCTCATGACCAAACTACCAAAAGAACGGGCGATGCTGGTTTTGCCGTTACCGGGAGGTCCGTAAAGGAAAATGGATGCCCCAGAGTTTAACGCGGGTCCTAAACGCTGAAAAGTATTTTCAGAGAGAACGAGTTGAGACATCAATTGCCGCATCGAACGGGAGGTGACAACCACACGCCCCTGCGATTGGTTGCGAACGGCATTATTATAAGTTTCTATCGGGACGGGGGTTGCCCCCGCATATTGGCTGCGAGCCATCGCTTCTTGGGCGCGTTCGTTGCCTTTGCTCGTCATCGCATAGAGGTAAGAGCTAGAGCCTAATCCCGCTTGTTGGGCTGATTTAATCTCAACGAGTTTCTCCTTCTTCAACTCGATTAGGATTTTATCAGTCACGCCCGCGAAGGGGAGTGCGAGAGCTTCGGCAACTTGAAAACCAGAAAGATAACCTTGCGTATAGAGAATTTTTAACGCCAAATCTTGCAACCAAAGAGCGGGTAAGCCCGTATCTTCAATTCGAGTAATTGTGGGGGGCAGAAAGCCTGTCCCGCCGCGAGATGATGAGCGTGGCAAATTACGATTATCCATAGCAGAGACCTCTTATCCTAAAGAAAATAACGTGTTGAATTATAGCACGGGGAGAGGAAAGGAATCTTGCGCTTTCGCGGCAATTTTTCTTTTTGGGATGGATATGGGGCGCGCGTGATTTTGGCTTGATTCTCTTTTTTAGCTTTTGATGGGAAGAAAAAGATTTTCTGCAAAAGAAAAATCGAGTATCTCAGTGAGAGGAAGGGCGTATTTCGAGAATCTCATCTCGCAGTTCTTCCGCCGCCCTACGCGGACTCTCCGCCCGCGCGATTGAGCGCGAAACGCTGATGAGCATCCCCATCCCATCTTCGCGTAATCCGGCTTTGAGTGCGGTTGCCATATCTGCGCCTTGGGCACCAACGCCGGGGGAGAGGAACCACAAATCAGGCGCGGCGGCGCGGACTTTGGCTAACGCCTCGGGCTGAGTTGCGCCGACAACAAGCCCGATGTTGTTATTGGTGTTCCAACTTTGAGCAAGTTTGGCGACATGCACATACAAGGGTGCGGAGACTTCCGAAGTCTTCGAGCCTTCGGAAGTCTGTGTAACCATCAAGTTTTGCAAATCATCACTGCCGGAGTTGGATGTTTTGCATAACAAAAATGCGCCTTTCGCGGGATTGGCGATAAATGGCTCAACCGAATCGCGCCCCAAATAGGGATTCAGTGTAATCGCATCCGCGCCGAGATGCTCAAAGGCAGATTTGGCGTAAGCCTCCGCTGTCGAGGCGATGTCGCCGCGTTTGGCATCGAGGATGAGGGGAACGGAGAGATTGTTTACGGCAGAAATTAGTTTTTTAAGGGCAACCCAGCCCTCCGCGCCGAAAAGCTCGAAGAAGGCGGCGTTGGGTTTGAATGCTAGAGCGTAATCCGCTGTTTCTTCTACGATACGCAAGCAAAAATCAAGGGCGGATTCGGCGGTGGGATGTTGAAGATCAGTAAGATGTGGGTCGAGTCCAATACAGAGTAGGGAATCGGTATCCGCAACGCGTCGCTCCAAAGTATTAATAAATGTTTTCATAGTTTTTTTACCACAGAGACCACAGAATTCACGGAGTTTTAATATTTTTTTGAGAAAAACAGAGCAAGGTTTTCTCAGCCTTAAAGTTTTTCTCTGTGTTCTCCGTGCTCTCTGTGGTGAATAATTAAGCCTTACCAAGAACCATTGCGAGGAGAGCCATTCTCACATAAAGCCCATACTCCATTT
>JAOZOM010000078.1 GCA_029933275.1 Anaerolineales bacterium
TCAAACCTCGTCCCCTCCCCTAACTTACTCTCAACCGAAATTTCGCCACCGTGTGCTTCTATAATTGAGCGTGTAATCGCCAAGCCCAACCCCGATTCTCCCGCATCCAAATTGCGGGTTTCGTCGGCGCGGTAAAAACGCTCAAAGACGCGGCTCAAATCAACCTCTGCTATCCCCGCGCCTGTATCTTCGACCACAATCAACGCCTGTCCACTAAAAACTGAATACTGCATACTGATAATTCCGCCCTTTGGCGTATAACGTAGCGCATTGCTGACCAAGTTTCCCAACGCCTGCGCCATGCGTTCTTCATCTATTTGGATGGATAGCGGCGCATCTCCCGTTTTTACACTTAATTTGATTCCCTTTTGCTCTGCCGCCAATTGATAGGATGAGGCGACCCGCCGCAGTAACGCTCCCATTTCAACTTGCTTCCGATTAAGCAACATCTGCCCGGCGTCAGCCAGCGAGAGCATCCGCAAATCACGAACGAGATGTTGAAGGTGAGTCACTTCAATGTGCATCGTGTGGATTCTTTCGGGTGTAGCCTCCAGCACACCTTCTTCCATCGCTTCGAGGTAGCCACCGATGACGGTTAGCGGAGATCCCAAATCGTGGGCAATATCCGCCGTCATCTGGCGGCGGGATTGAGTCGCTTGCGCCAAATCGGACGCCATCTGATTAAAGGATGCAACCAATTCGCCCAACTCATCTTGTGAGCGGACGGGGATTTCTTGCTCCAGTTCGCCGCGTGCAACTGCACGAGTTGCGCTGGTCAATTCTCGTAGAGGACGCGTCATCGAGCGAGCCAAAAAGATGCCTAATAAGAGCGCAATAATCATCGCCGCACCCGTTGCCCATAAAAGGGCTTGATTTGTGCGGTCAAGATAGCGTTGTTCAACCGGATTCAATTCAGGGGCATTTCCTGTTTGTAGTACTGTCCCAATAATGGCTCCGTCTACTTCAATGAGAGTGCCTTCTGCCAATATGTCGGTAGAAATAACATCTCTTGGGCGATACTCTCCTGCTGGAATAATAATCTTCCCTTTTAGATCAGCAAGCGCAAAGGTGATGGGAGCGGGTCTAGGCTGGTTAGGATTATTGGGTTGGGATTGAGGCAATCGTAAAGGGAATTGTTGAGCAACTCCCTGCCATGAGCCATGCTCCTGATAATAGGTAGTCACTTTTTCGGTGAAATCGTCGCGGATACGGTCGACAACGAAGGTCTCAAATTCTCGTGCAGTGGCTTGCCATGTAAATACAGCGGCTAATCCGGCAACTGTCAGGCTGACGAGGAGAAAGGCGAGAGTGAGTTTGAGAGAGAGGGATTTCATAGTTAGGTATCACTAAACCTATACCCCACCCCAAAGACCGTTTCAATATAACGCGGGTTGGCGGGGTCTGGTTCGATTTTGGTACGCAAATTGCGGATGTGGACATCTATTGTGCGTTCAACGCCTTCGAAGGTGGTGCCTTGTAATTTGATGAGTAAATCGGCGCGGGAGTAGACTCTGCCGGGGGAGGTCATTAGGGCGGCGAGGAGGTCGAATTCGGAGGGGGTTAGGGTGACAGATTCACCGTCCACGCGGACTTGGCGGGTGTCGTGATCGAGGGTTATATCCGCTACTTTGAGGGTAGCAGGCTGAAAGGAGTCCGACCCGATGCGGCGTAGCACAGCACGAATCCGCGCGAGGAGTTCCCGCATCCCAAATGGTTTGGTGATGTAATCGTCCGCGCCGAGTTCCAATCCTAAAACTTTGTCAGTCTCTTCTAATTTGGCGGTTAGCAAGATAATGGGTGCGTTGCTCTCTTTGCGAAAAGCGGTAATGAATTGATAGCCGTCCATTTCGGGCATCATGATGTCGAGCAGGATTAGATTGGGTTTTTCGCGGCGGGCGGCGTAGAGGGCGTTCTGACCGTTATCTGCCGTGACCACGCGCATGCCCTGCTCGCTGAGATAATCACGAACGAGGGTACGGATGCTGGCGTTATCATCTACGATAAGAATTGTTTTCATAGGGTGATTATATAGGAAAGATGTTCAGAAGTTGTTTAGATGATATTGAGTTCTCTTGAAACTGCTGTGTTTTTGCCACTATTTTTTGCCTCGTAGAGTGCTATATCTGCGGTTTCAACTAGGTCTTCTGACGTGTTTTCTGGGGAAGGCACAGTGCAGGAAATGCCAAAACTCAAAGTAACGGGTTCAATAATATTGACTTGTTTTTTGAAAGAAACGATATTTTTTACTTCTGTTTGTATGGCTTCGACTATTTTTTCGGCACCTTCTTGTTTTGTGTCTGGTAATAGAATAATAAATTCTTCTCCACCATATCGCGCAACGAGATCTCTTGGACGTTTGACGGCTCGGCTAATGGCTTGGGCAATCTGATAGAGACATTCATCTCCCAAGAGATGCCCATAAGTATCGTTGAACTTCTTAAAGTAGTCGATATCGCACATGATCAGGCTTAAGCTTGTTTTTGTTCGCGCAAGTTGTTTCCACTCTGTTTGCAGGTAGGTGTAAAAACGACGACGATTGGCGATTTGTGTCAGGTCGTCTATTATGGTCAGGCGTTCAAGTTCAAGGCTTGCCTGTCGCAATGCTTCTTCGTCCTCTTTACGTTCAGTAATGTCTTGTACAAGCGATGCGACGCCAATCACATTTCCTTCTTGATCGATTAAGGGGGTGTTGTGCCACTCACAAGAGATGCTCTGACCGTCTTTGGTAATGTTTTTATTCGTGTTATATGTGCTGCTTTTTGCTAAAAACAATTGCTCCCACATTTTGCTTAGTTCTCTGTGAAAACTTTTAGGCACAATAAAGTTGGCATGTTGTCCGAGTGCTTCTTCTTTTTTGTATCCAAAAACTTTTTCAGCTCCTAAATTCCAGTCTGTTACTTCAGAGTTCGGGTCCCATTCAATTACAGCTAGTATTGTTTGTTGCATATGTAGTGAAAGGCGTTGTTGAGATTTACGCAAATCATCTTCAGCATGTTGTCGTTCAACAACTTCATATGTGAGATGTGTGTTTGCACGTAAAAGCTCGGTCGTGCGTTCCGCCACGCGCGTTTCGAGGGTTTCAATAGAGTTGTGTAACTGAATGATCATTTTGTTAAAGGCGTTGGCAAGGGTACCAATTTCATCACTACGCTCTAGGGTAATTCTTTGTGTTAGATCTCCATCAGTAGCGCGTACTGCAATTGAAGTTAGGGCTATTAATGGTTCTACAATCCAGTCGGTCACCCAAATAACAACTAGAATAGTGATTATCATGGTGAGGAGTGTTGCCCCCAGAATAACCTTAATACTCTGAAGGGTGGTCGCAAAAGATTCTGTCTGATCTTGTTCTGCGAGTAGAGCAACCTCCAGACCAGGAATCCATCGGTAAACTCCTAAGACGGAGTGAGAAGGATGTTGGTAATTTTGATAAGCCCCATCTCCATTCTTTTTACTCAATGCCTCATTAACTCCCTGTGTATATATTATTGTTCCAAGGCTCTGGTCATCGCACACTTCTGTAAGGATGATGTGGTCTGTATTAACTAAATAGGTTTCGCCCGTTTCCCCCAGCCCGGCGCGCTCCAGCATAATCTCGTTGATTGCATCCAGCTTGGCTACTCCTGCCAAGACACCGTATATTTGATTACTTTCGTCTCGCAGAGGGACTGCTGCAAAGATAACCATTTCGTCATATAGAGGGGAAAAGATAGGTGCTTGCACAAATGATGTATCCAAGCCTTTTTTGAAAAACAGTTGTGCCGAGAAATCGTGCGCATCTCGTTCCGGGTTTGTAGAGATAATCACTTTCCCCCTTTCGTCTATGATGAATATCTCATCAAATTTGTTTTCGTGTACGAGAGCAATATTCAGCGTATCTAATATGACTCTCTCCCATGCAGCCGCTACAATTTCATTATGTTGGCTGCCCATTAATTCAATGATGTTGGCGCGAACACTCGGGTTTGCCACAACTATTCCAAGATCTGGCGCCAGTGAGCCGAACCAACTCGTAAGTTGAGCCTCTTTGAGGGTTGCTACTGAGGTCAGTTGATTGATGATTTGCGTACGGCTATTTTCATATTGACGCCAGATTGTGATAGCACTGATACTAATCAAAGGAATAATGGTTAACAACAAAAGAATAATTAACAACGTTCGTCTCAGGCTGCTACGCCCATGACGATATTGCAATGCTTTAGGTTTCAACGTATCTTTCTTTTCTTTGGTTGACATGCTCTATTTATTCTTTGCTCCGAAGGCATCTATTAGCCTCTATTGCTAACTTATCCAGCTCTTGTTGAATATTCAGTTTATCTCCGTCTTCTTTCCAGGTTTTCAGCAAAAATTCAGCTGTAGCGTCTTCTGAAACACAGGGAAAAAAGCCGGGATGCACTGCATCGTCCAGCGTATCCACATACTCAGTTTCGGCGAGGAAAATACCCCAGAAAGGATCGTTGATTCGTTGGAGTTCAACAGCTAGGGATTTGACTTGTGTGAGCGCGCGGCGCGTATAGACTCTTTGTCCCGGCTCGGTCGTTAACCATTTAAGTAGCTCCCAGGATTCTTGCGGATATTTGGTTTGCTGATTGATTCCCCAGCCCATCCACATGATGACGCCTTTGTGCCCACCTGGACCTGTTGGGAGCGGCACAACTGTCCACTCTAACTCTGGTGTTGAATTGAAGGCTTCCTGATACCAAGGTCCCCAATAATGCCCAGATATAGCCAATTTCCCTTCTTTGAATAGAGCATCATTCCCGCCTAAGGTATCTATATCTTCCACTTGTGGAGAAACGTGATATTTATGAACAAGATCACGGGTAAATTCCCAAGCTCGTACGGCATTTTTACTGTTGAGATAGCCTAGAGTTGTTGTGGCTTCGGGGTCAATAGCATGAGCATCAAAGGAATAGAGCACATTCTCAAAGCCTCGGAACCAGGCTACGGAACCTCCTCCCCCCCAGTAAGGGACTGTCGTTCCATATTGCACGATATTATCAGAGTCGAAATCTGGGCTATTGGCATTATTCCCGTTATTGTCCAGAGTTAATGCTAAAGCCATTTCAAGATAATCGTCGTAAGTCCAGCCTTCTTCGGGGAGTGAAATATCGGCTTGCTCAAACAAAGCTGTGTTGATGTAAATCGCCGATGTGCTGAAATCTTTGTTAATAGCACGGGGCTTCTCTTGATAAAAACCAGCCTTCCATACGCTCTCAAAATATATTTCATCAGGGTCAAAATCAGGGTCTGCTTCAACGAAGGGACTTAGATCGGCTAAACCACCAGATTCTGTATAGATCGGGATATAAACAGACTCCACTGCGATTAGGTCAGATGCTGTGCCAGAACGAATCTGCTCCAAACGGTGTGCGTCAGCCCCAAAGCTTAATTGGTTTACGAATATGACATTAATACAAGGATGCGCTTCTTCAAAGGCAGTGATGACTTCCTCTCTGTCGGCAAAGGCTTCATCTGCGTTAGACCAATCATCCATGCTGATTTCGACAGTGCCATCAGGACACGCGGTTTCAGCTGAATCGGGTGTCTCTATTGGAGGCTCTTGCTTAGAGGATGTTGTTGTTGTAGGAGAAGGTGCGGGCTCAGCAACTGGATTTGGTATGCAACTAGCTAGTATCAAGGGCAGAATCAAAAAAAATATGGACACATGTTTTTTCTTCATAGTCATCTTATCCTTTAACAATGTATCCATCCCCTTGTGGATATCTTTTCACAAAAAGAGCGGGATTTCCTTCTCATAATTATACTGTAAAGAATTTTCAGAAGTTGCATAAACCTGTGTAATTCTCCCTGTATGCATAAATTTTGTCCCAAGATTGGGAAATGGCTGTCTCTTTGAAAAAGACAGCCACTTTTAATTGCGATTTTGACACAACCCTAGACTAAGGCTGGTTCGTTGGCGGACCTCCTGCTTGGAGACCTAATGCTGCAATCAGTGCTTCTTCTGTCACGCCCAGTTGAGCGGCAACCGATGCGAAATCAATTTAGGGGCGTTCTTGATTGTCTGTAGGAGGCTGGCTATTGGTTTCGCCACTCACAGTTTCACCGCTCGCCGTAATCGCCGAAGGGTTCCCGTTTGTGTTTGCGGAGGTATTGCTATCCGTCACACAGCGGACGTAGTTATCTACTCGTCTTGCATCGCCCTGTGGTCTTGACAATGGGGTTCACTATATGCACTACCCGTTTTCGGGTCACTGCGTTGTGCGCCAGCCCCATGAACATCCATCCATTGACCATTCATATAGCCCATCGAGCGACCCAATTTGATATAAGCCCCATTCCTACCACGCAAGCTGGCATGAGTTGTGCTGCTCCAAAAAGCGGGATAATCAATCTGACCTGCTTCGTTTGTGATGCTCGAGATATTGAAAGTTGGGTCAACCGCAGCAGAGTTAGATGTATCAGGAGAGCGGCTGTAATCCACGATGCTTTGCAATTCTTTCGCGTTTGGCAGACGCCAATCTGTTGAGCCGGCGTAGTCAAGGCTTTCACAATAATTGAGCGCAGTTTCCCAGTTCATGCCAGCTCCGCTATCGTTCTGCGTCCAAGTTAGACCGGTTGCATTATCGCTGACAGTACCGTCTCCATTGTCAACAAAGTCATTTTCTCCATAAGCGATATTGCCACGCACATAGATTACGAAGAAAGTTTTTTCGTTCTCACGCATCTCTAGACCGTAGCCTTTGATGCGTCCATCAGCAAAGTTGACTCCGAACATAGTTTCGTTGCCATTCATCGTCGTGCTGACATATTTCGTGCTGGTCGCCCATTGCGAATCAATCAGACGCTCGCCCGCACTTTCATCTCCATACTCAAAGTTAAAATAATCGGTGCCAATGAAGGGGACAAGATTCGATGCCGCCGGTCCACTCGGATCAAGCCCATCGAACTGGATTAGCGAATAAAGCTCTTTTACAGACGGAAGCCTCCAGTCCGAGTACCCGGCTAAGGTCACGTTTGA
Organism: Anaerolineales bacterium; assembly: GCA_029933275.1. GTDB lineage: Bacteria > Chloroflexota > Anaerolineae > Anaerolineales > Villigracilaceae > Desulfolinea. The sequence goes on from JAOZOM010000078.1 coordinate 6,980, forward strand.
TGCGCCAGCGACAGCTTGACTATAGGTTATCTTTTCGCCGGGATCTTGTTGTCACATCAGACCTGTCATGTTATCCGTGATGGTTCCATCGGAATTATTCGTGTAGCTGGGCTGGCTTCCGTTATATTGGGCATCCTGCCCGACGAAAGACATCCCTGCGTCTGGACAAGCGACTTGGCTCTGGGCATCGTAGCAGTTCCCCTGATCGGTATCTACAATCGGATAAGTCAGCATCGTAGCAGGCGCATTTCCCTGCTGCGATGGGGATGCAAGCTGTTCAATAGAAGAGTTCTCGGCGATAGGTTGTGTGCCGCAAGCAGATAGTCCAATTGCGAGGATAAGAAAGATTAAAGAAAGTTTTTTACTAAACATGATTTTCTCCTTTGTTAAGGAACGGGGTATTTCCCGTTCTACGCCAAGAGTATAGAGAAAAGATGTTCAGAAACTGTTTAGATGTTGTGAGTTTTTCCCCTAGTTTTTCCCAGCTTTTGTCAACGATTTCAGCACTTCACTTAACACATCCACCGCTTTCCCGTATTCTTCCAAAGAAATATGTTCGTTTGGTGTGTGGTCAAGGTTTGAATCTCCGGGACCATAAATCACCGCGGGGCATCCCCAAACGGGAGCAACGATATTCACATCCGCTGTGCCAGTTTTGACGACGAAGCCGGGTTTGCCGCCTTCGGCTCTAATTCCTTTCAAAAAGGCGCGCACGAGGGGGGTATTCCGCTCGGCTTTGTAGGCGGGGATGGCGAAGCCGGTGCGCTCTACTGTTTCAGGCGCAGATAATTGCTCCAGTTGCGCGTACCAAGCCTCGGGCGCGA
>JAOZOM010000337.1 GCA_029933275.1 Anaerolineales bacterium
ACATAATTAGCAACATCATCAATCTCAATCAACTCTTTCTCTTTCTTGCTACGCAACTTGATTTCAACACAACCTTCTTCCAAAGCGCGCTCACCGACGGTGATTCTTACGGGGCAACCGATCAGGTCGGCATCGTTGAATTTTTGCCCGGCGCGGACATCGCGATCATCGTAGAGGAGGGTGAATCCAACATTGCTCAGGTTTAGGTAGAGATCATCGGCTTCGGAGCGGGTATCTGCTTTTTTGCTGGGGAGCCAAACCAAATGAATATCGTAGGGCGCAATCAAAGGTGGCAAAATCAACCCGTAATCGTCATGATGACTCTCGGCGACCGCGGCGAAAATGCGCCCGAGATCGAGAGTCCAGCTAGAGAGGTAAATGGGTTGTCCTTTGCCAGCCTCGTCTGTATAAGTCGCGCCCTCTGCGGTGCGAATCGGCGTTACCGAGACTAACTCAGTGCCGGAGATTTGGGCTAAAGTCGCATTACAGTTTGGGCAACGATCGCCAGCTTGGGCAAGAGCGAGGTCGGTCACAATATCCGCCTCGTAATCGCGCCCATAGTTCACATTCCGCAAGTGAAATCCGCCTTCATTTGCTCCCGCAACTAAATTTGGCGAGTTGGGGACAAGTTCATCGACCACAACCAGCACATTTTTGATGCCGACCGGTGAGGCATACCCCGGCACCGCGCCAACTGCCAAAATTTCATCATCCCTTGCGGGGCGCAGGGCAGAAGCCCCGAGCGCATGTATCAATTTTGCCTCACTCAAATCCATATCGCCGCGCAAAATCGCAAAAATCAGCTTTTCTTTCGATGAAATTGTCGCAGTCATAAAAACCGCTTTCGCCGTTTTTTCTTTGGGGATATTCAAAAATGCCGCCAATGCCTCGATGGTATGCGCATCCGGCGTGGCAACTTTCTCCAACTCGCGCGGCTCCTCTGCCGAAAGCGTATTTTTCGCGCGGCGGGCAAAATCCTGCGTGTCGAGATAATCACATTGCGGGCAACGAATATAATCCGTGCCACCCTGTGCGGCGATAAAAGCGTATCCGCCGCAATCCGTTTTTTTTATCTTAATTTCGAGTTGGGAAAAAAGGTCGAGAAGCAGTTTTTCGAGCATTTTTTGATAATTCTTCTGCGTCTGTTCTTCTGCCGTCAAAAAATGGATGCTGAGACTGGGCGAATTCGCCGCGCCGAATAATCCCAAACGGGGATGCGCTTTTTGCTGGATTTTATCGAAAGAAAAGATGATTTTCGGCAGTTGTCGATAGGATTGGATATCCCCAGCCGCGAGTTGGACGATGTCCATTTGGGCAGATGAAGCGAACTCTTGTCCTCCGCGTGATTCCATTTCGTAGCGGAGTCTCGCCCGGAGCTTATTCAGCGCACGCGCGGCGAGAGGCAGCATTGTGAAATCCCCGTTTTTTGAAGCGCGGAGATAACCTCCCCGCGCTAGCCATTGATAAGATGCAGATTCCGCATCAGCCGGGGCTTTGCGGAGGGTAGAGCCAAATAGTTCGGATAGTTTCATAATTTCCTTTTTTATCCGCAGATTACACAAATTGTGCAGATTTTATGTTTTGTAGAGGCGGGTCTAATACCCACTCTTGTTGATATAACGAAAGCACCCCTATCAGGGTGTAAACAAGCCCAAATCAAGAGCGAAGCGAAGCAATTATACCCAAGAAAAGCAATGGTGTAGAAAGCGTGTACAATTGCCGCATCCCCAAAAAACAGGAGAAAAATCCCCATGACGATAGACTTGTTATTAAACCGAAGATCAATCCGTGCTTTTGAAAAGCGAAATGTTGAGCCTGAGATAAAAGCCAAAATCCTTGAAGTGACATTGCGCTCACCAACTGCTGGAAATATGATGTTTTACTCGATTTTAGACATCACTGAGCAAAGAATTAAGGATGCCCTCGTGAAAACTTGCGATAATCAGCCTTTTATTGCCCGTGCGCCAATGGTCTGGATTTTTCTCGC
>JAOZOM010000338.1 GCA_029933275.1 Anaerolineales bacterium
CGTACCATTCGACATTGACTACAGGGTGACTTTCTAATCCCTTGGGTGGACGCTTATCTTCCCAATGACTTGGGGTGGCGTGTTTAGTTGCCTTCGTAAAAAGTTCATATTGATAGTTGGTAATAGGTACACGCGCAATTTTATATTCGGCGAGTTCTACTTCATGTATTGGTTTCCCATCATATTCACCATCTCCGCCCATCCAAAATTTACCCGCAGGTATCGTAATCCATTCCGGCTCACCATAAGTCCCCGACCAATAGCCGCTTCCGGCGCGAGTGAGGGCTTGAATGACTTCGGCGCGTCGTGCTATCCAGTTCTGTAATCCACCACGCTTGCCCAGTATTCGAGCGGTGAAAGGCATTGGGGAACGTAAGTTTTTTCGTAATTTTGTTTCAATATAGTTTGCTAATTGACTATCAATACGGTTAATACCCGCATCTCGCGCACATTCTGAAGCCAAGACCAAATTATGATAGGGAGCCGGTTCTTTCTTTTTCTCGGCAATCGCACGGATTAATTTTGTAGTGCGCTCAGTGCTTTGAGTGCTTAAATAACCTGCCGTTAGTAAAATTACTTCTTTCCACCAGGGTTCTCCGCTTCTCGCCAGCACGTAGGCTATATAATCATCTCGCGCTGTAATTGCCAGAGCTGCCAAATACTCTTGAAAAGTAAGGTGAGAAAAGGCATAAATCCCTTCACCGCGTGCCGTTAATAAACCAGTGCGTTCTTCAATTACTTTCAAAAAGCGGTCTACAGCCCTGCGGGCATCAGCCTCATCAGAAACTATGGCAAGGAAAGCGTCCTTCAAAAAAGTGCGCAATTTACCAACTTCAATTTCCTTCACATCTATTTCGTGCATGTGCAGGGCTAAGCGTTGTAATAATAGGCGGCGATCACCGGCATCAAAGGGGCGTTCTGCCAAAATCTCTGTTTCTTTTACGCCACGTGCCTCATCCCATTTGCCCAATAGCACATCTACCGCTTCGGCATAAAGTTCGGCACGCCGATCCGGCAATTTTACGCGGTCGCGATGCACCAGCGCGATTACAGTTAGCATGAGCGGATTAATTGCCAACTCGCGCACGCGCTCATTTGCCTGAATTGCGCTCATCAACTGTGCGGTTTGCGATTTCGCAAAAACTTCTGCACTTTCCACTGCACCCATTTGTCCCACAGCCACCAAACGATGCCAATGACTCAAAAATTGGCGCACATCCTCCAGCGTGAAATCACGCACAGTGCTCAAGGCATAATCTCCGCTTAGGCGGGCAGAGCCGTTATAACCAACAATGCGGCTGGTAACAACAAAGCGCGCTTTGGGGTACGCCAGCGTAAAATCTTCAATCAAACGCGCCACACGGGCACGCAAGTTGGGGTCAGCGACTTCATCCATCCCATCCAGCAAAACCACCGCTTGCCCTGCATCCAAGGCTTTCTCAAAATAATCTATAGGAATTTCAACATGTCTGTTTTTTAGCGTTTGAAGCAAAAAATCAAGCAAAAGTGCGTGACCATCTGCTCCATCATTTTTAGCATGATGAGCCTTAAGAAATTGTCCAATCTGACGCAAAGGCAATAAGATGGGCAAATAACCGCTTTCTTTGAGTTTGAGTTTTTCGCTCAAAACTTTCTTCTTCTCTGCCAAATCCCGCCCATAAAGTAATGCCAAATAACGCAAAAGCGTCGTTTTTCCCGAACCGGGATCCCCTAAAATAACCAGATGACGATGTTCAGCGAGTGCCTCCTCTATATTTACAGTAACCCTTTCTCTACTAAGGCTTTCTGTGGGATGAAAACGCCGCTTCTCTCCTGGAGCCAGGCTTGCTTCTTCTTCTAAAAACATCTCTTCGGCGTGAACGCTTCTTTGCCGAGTAGCGCGTAAACGGATATAGATTTGCTCCAACTCGATATTCACCAACTTCCCCCCGGAGCGAATCCCCTGCAACTGCAAATAGCGATTATGGGCAATAATATATTCGAGATA
>JAOZOM010000339.1 GCA_029933275.1 Anaerolineales bacterium
CCGTTTTTTTTGTGAGGGAGTTAATGAGTGATTTGAGAGAAAAATTATTCTAAATCAACTCTTTTTTCTGGCTTCTACGGTAGAATAAAAAAAGGAGATAAAAAACAACCAGTTTTAGTGCGTTTGCTCTGGTGCGCTAAAAGTTTGTAGAAAAAAACAAATTCTGCTTCGCCCCCCTCTCCAAAAATGGACGCGGGAAAGCCCCCTTCCCCGCTTGTCGGAAAAGGGCTGGGGATGGGGTCGGGAAAAAGGCAAAATCTACAAGGTTTTAGTACATCCCAAGCGAAAAATCTGCTTTATCTTTCTTTTCAAAAGTGTTATGCTCCCCCAACTTAAAGGAGCTATCATGCAAATCCCAGAACTTTCTATACAACTACTTTCTTTATTATTCCTTACTGCTGTTGTCGCCAGTTTTCTCGATACCTTGGCTGGTGGCGGTGGCTTGCTTACTGTACCTGCATTGATATTAAGTGGCATCCCCCCTTTAGCCGTGCTTGGCACAAACAAATTCCAAAGTAGCATGGGAACAGCCACAGCAACTTTTATGATGTTTAAGAATAAAAAAGTCACTTGGGATGAGGTCAAAGGGCTAATGCTCTTCGCCTTTATCGGATCAGCAATAGGCGCATCTGCTGTGCAACTTATTAACCCAGATGCCTTATCTTTTATTATCCCGATTGTCCTTCTCTTTATCGCTATTTATTTCCTCGTAGCACCAAAGCCCAAGGAGAATGGAAGCGAGCCTAAATTATCTCATCAAAAATATAAACGTTTTGTAATCCCCCTCATCGGAAGCTATGATGGTTTCTTTGGTCCCGGCACAGGCTCATTTTTTGCGCTATCGGGCGTATCCCTGCGAGGGCGTGGATTAATCTCAGCGACCATCGTTGCCAAAACGCTCAATTTTGCGACCAACGTAGCCGCCCTGCTTGTATTTCTAACAACCGGAAAAATTGCTTGGGTCGCGGGTTTATTCATGATAGCCGGACAAGCTATCGGTGCCTCATTGGGGTCTCGGTTTCTTTTCAAGATCAATCCCTCGTACCTGAGAATTCTAATCGTCTTGATGTGTACCGCCATGCTGATTAAATACAGCATCTCAATGGGATGGTTTTTCGGTTAAGCGATTATTCCCCCGGCACATGCTCCTTTTTCTCCCGCCCCAACTCTAACGAACGTTGGTACGCAGCCCAAATTGCGCGCGAAATTGCAGTGCGGATTCCCGCCTTTTCAAGATAATAAAGAGCCTCTGCTGAAGTTCCCCCCGAAGAGGTGACCTGATTCCGCAAGGCGGCAACGTGGACATCGTTCTTCTCATAGAAATTGACCGAGCCGCGCATCGTCTGCACGACCAACTTCTCGGAAATGCGGCGCGGAAACCCCATGTGAACGCCCGCATCAATCATCGCTTCCATGAACATATAGACGTAAGCGGGACCTGTCCCGGAGAGGGCTGTTGCCATATCAAGATAGTATTCATCCTCAACAAAAACATCTTCGCCCAAAGCGGATAAAATTTTCTGCGCTTGCTCTTTTTGGGATGTAGAAACCGTATCGGACGCGACCCAAACCGTGATGCCCTCCCCGATTCTTGCGGGGGTATTCGGCATGGTACGGACAATTTTAGCGTGTCTCAAGCCTGTGCCGATTTTCTCAATCGTCGCGCCGGCGATAATCGAAAGTACCAACGCATCTGCCGGAATTTTCCCCTTTAGTTCCACCAGAACACCGCTCAATCTTTGCGGCTTGACGGAGAGAACAACCACATCTGCATTTTCTACCGCAGCGATATTATCCGTAAAAGGTTGGATGCCGTATTTTTCGCGTAGCTCTTCGCCGCGATCTTCACGCGGGTCACTAGCAAAAAGATTTTCGGGAGAAGCGAGTTTTTCGCGCAGCAGACCGACAATCATCGCGCCTGCCATTGCGCCGGAACCGATAAAAGCTATTTTCATTTTAATTTCCTAGTTCTTAGT
>JAOZOM010000079.1 GCA_029933275.1 Anaerolineales bacterium
GCAATCGTGCCAAACATTTTTATATCAAAATTAATCTTTTTGAACCCAACAGCTGCCAGATGTGCGGCGAGTTCTTCGGCACGGAGAAAGTTTTCGGTCGATTCGGGGAGGTAGGTATAAGCATCCCGTTCGCCCGTTAGTAAGCCACCGAGAAAGGGGATTGTATAATGAAGGTGGATATTGATAAATGGGGTCAGGATATTCTTGCGTGGTTTGGTGGTATCTAAAATTACGATTCTGCCACCGGGCTTGAGGGCGCGATATTGCTCTTGAAGGGCACGCGGTAAATTGGTTACATTGCGCATGAGGAAGCCAGAGACGATTGCATCGAATTTCTCGTTCTGGAGAGGGAGGTTGAGCGCATCAGCGGCAGACCAAAAGAAAGAATCGTCTTTTTTTCCAGCACGCATCATTTCGAGAGTGAAATCTGCTGCGAGAACGCGGGAAGCGGGATTCTGTTTGAGGGCTTCACGAGCTAAATCACCGGTACCAGCCCCCAAATCCAAGAGCGAATCGCCATCTTCCAGCTTAGCGTGGCGAATTACTTCTCTTCGCCATTTTTTATCTTGCCCCGCAGTCATCATCCTATTCATTAAATCATAATTTCGAGAGATTTTGCCAAACATTTTTTGAACGCTTGCGGCGCGTTCTTTTCCTGTGAGTTCAAGTGGAGTAGACATGGCGGCTATTATATCGTCTTGCGGCTTTTCTGACTATGTGCTAAAATTTTGGCTGTCTGTAACATCAATATTGAAAGCACCGAGAAGTGGGCGACCCCCACTTTTCTGCTTGTATGGGAGATTTTTTCTGGGGCGCATATCATTATGAGTAAGATGGATAATAATTTTAGTAATGCTTTTAACGCTCTTTTGGAGGAAAAACAACTTCCTAAAGAGGTAGTTTTGGATGCAATCGAATCCGCAATGGCTTCGGCGTATCGGCGCGCAGTAAATGCTTCTAGCGCGCAAGAAGTGATTGGGAAAATTGATCTTGAAACCGGCGAAGTGACGATTTTAGCTGAAAAAGAAGTCGTTGAAGAGGTGCAGGATGAACGTACTGAAGCCACGCTTGAAGAGGCTTTGAGATTTGACGAAGAAGCCGAACTCGGCGGAATGGTTTTGGTGGATTCTACGCCCGCGAATTTTGGCAGGGTTGCCGCTCAAACAGCACGTCAGGTCATTCAACAGCGGATTCGTGAAGCAGAACGCGCCGTTCAAGCTGAGTATTTCAAGCGACAAATTGGTGAAATTATCAGTGGTGTTGTGCAGTCTGCGGGTGGACGGCGCGGGGTAACCGTTGGCTTGGATATGAAAGCCGAAGGCACGATCCCGCATAATCAGAAAATCCCCGGCGAGCGTTTCCATATTCATGATCGGATTCGTTGCGTTGTCTTGGAAGTGAAAGATACGCCGCGTGGTCCCCAAATCATTCTCTCGCGTGGACACGGCAGTTTTCTCCGCCGTTTGCTCGAAAACGAAGTTCCTGAAATTTATCATGGTGTAGTTGAGATTCGTGGGATTGCTCGTGAACCCGGTCGCCGTGCAAAAGTTGCCGTCTCGGCGATGCAAGAGGGGATTGATCCCGTTGGTGCTTGCGTAGGTATCCGCGGTGTTCGCATCCAAAATATCGTTCGTGAATTGCATAACGAAAAAATTGATATTATCGAATGGAATCCGGATCAAATCGCCTATATTTCAAAAGCGATTAGCCCAGCGCGGGTGACGGGAGTCTATCTCTCCGAACCGAATGATTCGGCGCGCACCGCAACAGTGGTTGTAACCGAAGATCAACTTAGCTTAGCCATTGGGCGCAACGGGCAGAATGCGCGTCTCGCCGCAAAATTGACCGGCTGGCGAATTGATATTAAGAGTTTGGTAGAAGCTGCGGCAGATTCTCTGAATAAATTAGAGAACGATGCCGAATTGGCAGAAATGATGCCAAAAGCGGTTGCTGAAGCTCCTGAAATTGAAGAAATGTTGGCGAAAAAAGCCGAAGGTCGCTCACTTTCACCTGAAGATTATCAAAAAATGGGTGCGTTCATGGATCGTGTTGAACGGCGCACCATCGAAGTTCAAGAAGAAGCTGAGCGTGTTGAACAAGAACGGATTGATGAGATTCGGTCAAAAATTCATCCCAGCGCATTTGAGATGGAATTGGCAGATAGCGAACTTAAAGAGCATGTTTTCAATATCCTCTTTGAAGCTGAATATGAAACGATTGGCGATTTGATGCTCGCCTTGCATCTTGACCCCGATAAAGTTTTCGATTTGCCGGGAATTGGTCCTAAAGCCATTGAAAATATCACCGCAGTTTTGGCGGCGATTAAATTCCAAGAACCTAAACCTGAACCCGAAGCGGACGTGGAAGAAGCTGAAGAGACAGAAGAAGCCTCTGAAAAACTTGATTTGGAAGCCGTTGCGGAAGAAATTGAAGAAGAGTCTGCTTTGGATATTGCCGAGCAGGAACGCCTTGAAAAAATCCGCTCGAATATTTCGCCCGCGGCATTTGATATGCCTCTTGGCGAAACCGATCTCCAAGAGCGCGTTCTTAGCATCCTTTTGGGAGCGGGCTATAAAGATGTCGGCAATTTGATGCTGGCTTTGCAGTTCAATCCCGACCAAGTTTTCGATTTACCCGGTTTTGGTGTAAAAGCCATCGAAAATATGACCGAAGTCTTGGCTATGCTGACCTTCCCCGAAAAAGTGGAAGAAGAAATGCCCGAAACATTCTCGATGGATGTTGAGGATGATGAGCTTGATCCTGAAGAGAAGAAGAAGCAGAAAAAGAAATTTATCAAATATGAGTTTGATCCCGAGCTAGGTGAGGTCGTGGCGCAGAAGAGACGTAAGCGAAAATCTGACGAATGGGATGACGACGAGGGTGATTGGTAGGATTTTCCTGTGAGTAAAAAAACGCCTCGACGTGGACGGCATATTCCGCAAAGGACTTGTGTGGGGTGTCGCGAGACATTGGCGAAACAGACGTTAACCCGTATCGTGCGTACCTCCGAAGGTGTACAGATTGACTTGACAGGGAAATTGTCTGGTCGCGGAGCTTATTTACATAATCGCCTTTCTTGCTGGGAAAAAGGGCTGAAAGGTGCATTAGCAAATGCGCTTAAAACAAAGTTAACGGCAGAAGAGCGGGGTGCGTTAAGAGAATTTATGGAAACGCTTAGTCACGAAGTCGATGATTTCTCTGCGAAGAATGTGTAGCGGTTTGCAAAATGTTTTTTGTGGAGAGATATCCACTCGTGATTTTAGGGAAGAGGTCTTATGAGCAAAAAAGAAGAAAAAATTATTGAAATTCCTGCCGCAATCGGTGTGCGTGATTTGGCAGAGCGGATGGGCGCAAGTCCCATTGATGTTATTAAGAGCTTGATGACAAACGGGGTCATGGCGAGTATTAATCAGCAAATCGATTTTGATTCTGCCGCGATTGTCGCTGCGGATATGGATTTTGAAGCCATTCTCGAAAAAGAAGAGATGGCAGAAGACGAAGCCGATGGTGATATTCCGCTTTGGCGGCAGATGATTGCTGATGAAGATGACGCGGTGCTTGAAGATCGTCCTCCTGTGGTGACGATTTTAGGGCATGTCGATCACGGTAAAACAACACTTTTGGACGCGATTCGGGATACCGAAATCCAAGCTGGAGAAGCGGGCGGAATCACGCAACATATCGGCGCGTATCAAACCTCCTTGCAGGGAAAAATAATTACCTTTTTAGATACACCCGGTCACGCCGCATTTACCGCGATGCGAGCACGCGGCGCGCAGGGTGCAGATATTGTCGTTTTGGTAGTGGCAGCAGATGATGGGGTTATGCCCCAAACCAAAGAGGCGATTGCTCACGCGAAGGCGGCGCGCGTCCCGATCATAGTCGCATTAAATAAAACGGATAAAGCCAATGCAAATCCTGAGTTGGTTAAGAAGCAATTGGCGGATAATGAATTAATTCCCGATGATTGGGATGGCGATACGATTGTGGTGCCGCTTTCTGCACTTAGAAAAGAAGGTGTTGAAGATTTGCTCGAGGCGATTTTGCTTGTAGCAGATAGCATGGATATTCGTGCCAACCCGAGTGGGAAAATTGTCGGCACGGTTATCGAAGCCGAGCTAGATAAGGCGCGTGGTGTCATGGCGACCTTGCTTGTCCAAAACGGGACCTTGAGGCAGGGTGATATTGTTTTAGCGGGTGGGGCGTATGGGCGTTTGCGGGCGATGTTTGATTATCGTGGTAATCGTGTTAAAGAAGCCCTTGCTTCGATGCCCGTTTCTGTGATGGGGTTGAACGAAGTCCCCCGTGCGGGGCAATTGTTTGAAATTGTCAAAGCAGAGAAAGTTGCTCGTTATCGTGTGAAAGAATATCTTGAGCAGAAGAAAAATGCGAAGAGTGTGAAGAAAAACCTTTCTCTTGAAGACCTTTTTGCTGCATATCAAGCGGGCGAAGCGAAAGAACTGCGCCTGATTATTAAAGCCGATGTGCAAGGTTCTCTCGACCCGATTATCGGCGAGATGGAAAAGCTGGGCAAAGGCGAAATCGGTGTCAAAATTCTATATGCTGAGACGGGGAATATTGGCGAAAACGATATTACTTTAGCTGCCGCATCGGATGCGATTGTAATCGGTTTCAATGTTCAAGCCGAAGTCGCAGCTCGCCGTTTGGCGGGGAATGAAGGCGTTTCTATTCGTCTTTATAATATTATCTATAGAATCGTTGAAGATGTTGAGAAAGCTCTCAAAGGGATGTTAGAACCTGTTTTTGCAGAAAAAACGCTTGGAAAAGCGGATGTTTTGGCTGTTTTCCCGATTTCAAAAGTTGGCAAAATTGCCGGTTGTCGCGTTCGAGAAGGCGTTATTCGCCGTAATGCGCAAATGCGTCTCAAACGAGGCAACGATATTCTCTTTGAAGGCGAAGTTTCCTCATTGAAACATAATAAAGATAAAGTGAACGAAGTCCGTAATGGTTTTGAATGCGGGATTGGTTTACAGAATTTTCACGATATTGCGGTTGGCGATATTTTGGAATGTTATATGCTAGAAAAAGAAGCGATAGAGTAGAGAAATGGCTTCAGAAATTCGCTTACAGCGTATTGCGGATCGGATTAAGAGAGAACTCTCTGAGATGCTCATTTTTGAGTTAAGCGACCCGCGTTTGAAGGGGATTTATATTACCGATGTAAATATAGATCGGGAACTGGCTTTTGCCAATATTTACATCTCTGCCATCGAAGGCTCAACGCGCGCCAAAGAAGCTCTTGCAGGCTTCAACAGTGCCAGCGGATTCATCCGCCGAATTTTAGCTGGGCGCGTGGAACTCCGATCTTTTCCTCATCTGAAATTTCATTGGGATCCAACGCCCGAACAAGCAGATCAAATCGAGGGGATTTTGGCTGAAATCCGAAAAGATGAAGAGCAACGAGCAGAAAACGAAGAGAAAACCGAAAGTAATGATTGAAGCAATAGACGCGTCTATTAAAGAGCGTTTGGGGAACGCTGAAAAAATATTAATTACCGGTCATATCCGCCCTGATGGGGATGCGATTGGCTCTATGCTTGCTTTGGGACTCTCCCTCCTAAATGCGGATAAAGATGTTCAGATGGTTTTGCCAGCAGGACTCCCGACTGCATTTTCCCATCTTGAAGGCAGTGAGTTGGTACAAAAAGAAACCGAAGGGGATATCGATTTATTTATTTCGGTAGATTGTGCTGATTTCAGCCGCATCCACGAAGATTTGCAGTCTTTTGGGATGCCCGCGATTAATATCGACCATCATATTACGAATGAAAAATATGCGGAAATTAACTTAGTCGAAGCGGATTCGGTCGCGACAGCCTCGATCCTGACTGAGCATCTTCCCGTATGGGGATTAGAGATTACTAAACCTGTCGCGGCAGCATTATTAACCGGGCTGATTACCGATACACTCGGATTTCGCACCTTAAATATGAATCCTAAAGCTTTTCGCCAAGCTGCTACTCTGATGGAATTGGGTATTGATTTGCCCGACCTTTATTATCAGGCTTTGGTGAGCCGTTCTTTCAAAGCTGCCCGTTATTGGGGAGCGGGTCTATCCAGCCTTGAGCGGGATGGACAAATGGTTTGGGCTGTGCTAAGTTTGAAAAACCGTAAGGCTGTGAATTATCATGGCAACGATGATGCTGATTTGATTAATATGCTTTCCGCGATAGAAGATAGTCCGGTGGCGTTGATTTTTGTAGAACAGCCAAAGGAGATGGTCAAGGTTTCGTGGCGAGCGCGTGGCAAAGAGTGGAATGTGGCTCAAGTCGCGGCGCAGTTTGGGGGCGGGGGGCATCGCGCCGCTGCCGGGGCGACAATCAAAGGTTCTTTGGACGAGATCAAGCCTAAGGTCTTGCGCGCGACGCGTGAAATCCTTTAAAGATATCAGACTTTAGATATCAGACATCAGATTTTGGACTTCTGCCTTTGGATATCAGCAAAAACTGATAGTCAAAGCCTGAAACCTAAAAAAACAAAAAATCCTAATGGAGGAAAAGTCTTATGCAAAATAAAGATGCAATTTCTGGGGTTTTGGTCATCGATAAACCAACTGGGATGACCTCGCATGATGTAGTAAATGTTGTCCGCCGCGGGACGGGAATCCGCCGCGCGGGGCATACAGGAACGCTAGACCCGCGCGCTTCCGGCGTTTTGGTCGTTTTGGTCGGTCCTGCTGTCCGTTTGAGCGAATATATTTCGGCTTCTGATAAACGCTATCAGGCAATTATTAGAATGGGAACCGCAACCGATACTTACGATGCCGAAGGTGCTTTCACGCGAGAAGAAGTTACTGTTGATGTGACCGAAGAGCAATTTGAAGCGGAATTGAAGAAATTTGAAGGCGAAGTAGAACAAACCCCACCTGCGTATTCAGCCGTCAAAGTGAATGGACGAAAATCGTATGAATTGGCGCGTGAAGGCAAAGAAGTAGAGCTGGAGCCGCGTATGATTCAGGTACATCACCTTGAAGTTTTGGAGTGGGCAACTCCCGAAGTGGTCATAGATGTGCATTGTTCATCTGGCACTTATATCCGTTCTTTAGCGAACGATATTGGCGAAGTTTTGGGATGTGGCGCGTATTTGGTCGGTTTACGCCGCACCAAAAACGGACGTTTCTCCCTCCGAGATTCTGTTCCGTTACGTAAACTCAAAGAAGCCTTTGAAGCCGGTGATTGGTATAAATACATTATCCCCGCAGCTGAATCTTTGGCAGATTGGGAATCCGTTGAACTAGATCCGGACGAAGTTGAAACCCTGCGACATGGACAACGCGTCAAAGCTGTTCCCGGCACCACGGCTGAAATGGTACGTGGCATCAGCGATGCCGGTGAATTGGTCGCTTTGCTGAAACTGGTCGAAGGCGAAGACGGCTCTCTTGAATGGCAACCGAAGAAGGTTTTCTTCACTTCCTAATTGCCTAAAAAAACAGAATCCTTTTAAAACCACAGGTGAAATAAATAAACCCTGCTTTCAGCGTTTATCCTCTTTCATCTGTGGTTTTTTTCTGCTTCTACCGTTTTTTGTACCCAAAGGGCATAGATGGTTTGTACACGGATGACGCGGATTTCACGGAGAATTTTTGAAAAGGAAAAGCGTTCAATATTGAGCATTTTTTCCGTGTAACTCCTTGAAACCCGTGTACAGAAGTTTATTTGCGCTTGTTTTTTGCCAACCCACAAATTCTGTTAGAACTAGGTTT
>JAOZOM010000340.1 GCA_029933275.1 Anaerolineales bacterium
GCAGAGGTTGGTTAAGCTGATTCGGTTTAGGAACGAGTATCCCGCCTTTGATGGAAATTTCCAGGTTTTAGAATCAACGGAAAATGAAATAAATCTCTCGTGGCAAAAGGATGAGAAAAATTGCACATTGAAAATTAATCTGGAAGATATGAAATCTGTAATTTATTATAGAGATATTAAAGGAAATGACATACTTTACTCAATTTAGGCATATTTTCTTAGAGTATAATTCAGCCACTATACTCAAAAACTGGAGGTAAGTTTATTATGGCAAGTGTAACGTACAAAAACGTTGTCAAACAATTTGGCGACGTAGTAGCTGTTGATCACACAAGTTTCCATGTGGAAGACAAGGAATTTCTCGTCCTTGTGGGTCCCTCAGGGTGCGGTAAAACAACCGCCTTGCGCCTATTAGCCGGATTAGAAGAAATTACAAGTGGTGATATTCTCATTGGAGACCGTATTGTCAATGATGTTGCGCCGAAAGATCGTGATATAGCGATGGTTTTTCAATCCTATGCGCTCTACCCTCATCTTTCTGTCTTTGATAATCTTGCCTTTGGTTTGAAATTGCGTAAAACACCCAAAGCTGAGATCAAACAACGCGTCAAAGAAGCTGCTGAGATTCTAGGCATAACAGATTTGCTAGACCGTAAACCGCGTCAGCTTTCTGGCGGACAACGTCAGCGTGTCGCAGTTGGGCGTGCTATCGTGCGTGACCCCAAAGTCTTTCTTTTTGATGAGCCACTTTCTAATCTGGATGCTAAACTGCGCGTCCAAATGCGCGCTGAAATCAGTAAGCTACACAAGAAATTGGCGACCACCTTCGTTTACGTCACCCACGATCAGGTGGAAGCGATGACGATGGCGACCCGTATTGCGGTGATTGACAAAGGTGTTTTACAACAAATAGATTCTCCGCAAATTCTGTATGATACGCCTAACAATCTTTTCGTAGCGGGCTTTATTGGCTCGCCTTCCATGAACTTTTTCCCAGCAAAATTGCGCAAAGATGGCGCAAAAATTTATGTGGACGGTGAAAATTTCTCCGTTGCCATGCCAGAAAGTCGCACACCTACTTTTGAAGGTCACGTTGGCAAAAATGTCTTTTTCGGTATCCGTCCTGAGAATATCCACAATCCCGAATTTGTTCCGCCGAATACGCAGACAGAATTGGCTCCCGCTAAGGTAGATGTAACTGAGTTGATGGGCAATGAGATTTTCCTGCATCTCGTAAGTGGCGATGTTGCTTTTGTTGCTCGCGTTGATCCACGCTCAAATTATAGTGCGGGCGATGATATCCAAGTCGCCTTTGATATGGGAAGTGTCCACATTTTTGATGCGGAGACTGAGTTAGCAATACGATAGTATTTTTCTTAAGCACAAAGAAAACTCCCTGCTTGTTAGAAAATGAGCTGGGAGTTTTTATTTTGATTTCAGTAATCATTACCACAACGACATCTGTGAATAATTGTTGTGATTGCCATTTCTTAAGTTATCATTTATCACTTCAATTGGAGCATTCCCCAAAAATGGACTTTTCACGAAGTCTATCAATTTCAAAAATATCCCCCAAAAGTCATGTTTTTCTGTATAATATAAGACATCCTCGTAGCAGGGAGGTTTTCTTATGAAGAATCTTTTTTCAAAATGGATATTGATATTTATTGCCCCTATCTTGTTAACCGCCTGTGAACCTTGTGATTGCACACCTTTTCCAACATTAGTCACAGAAGCTGTAGCTCCGATGGAAACCATATCTGTTTTGCAGACAGATTGTGCGGAGGGGAAGCAAACAGAGGCGGTACTTGGAGAAACGGCAACGGTTGCCGCGTACACCCCAACTTTTACAGATACGCCAATTCCCACTTCAACTAAAACCTTTACTCCCACACCAAGAATTCCCCCCGATACTGAAAAAATTATAAAATTGCTCAATAAAAGTATAAAAGATGAGTTGAC
>JAOZOM010000341.1 GCA_029933275.1 Anaerolineales bacterium
TCCCGCCACCACTCCGGCAACCTTAAGAAAATCTCTTCTGGATACTTTCTTTTTGCTCATAAATTTGGGTCTTTCAAACTTCGTTGTAGGGTAATTTCAAAGTTTCAATTTTAGTCACAAATTTCACTGGTTTCACTGATTTTCTCTGCTTTTTAAGCGTGTTTCCGTCTGTTTCTACGGAGAAAGTTTTCAGTTTGCCGCGAAATCCCAAAGAGCCGAGAAAATCAATCCGGAAAAATCTTCTCTATCACCTCGGGGCAATACTTTTTGACCATCTCCGAAGAAAGGCTGTTTGTTTTGCAAATTTCCTCGTAGAACGCTGCCGATTTACGTTTGCGGCGTTTCTGCGTTTTTACGTCCAATTCCCAGAGACCAAAGCGTTGAGTCCAGCCGCGCTCCCATTCAAAATTATCAACCAATGACCAGTGGAAATAGCCCTTAATCGGAATTCCGAAATTGACCGCTCGCCAGAGTTCCTGAATATGTTGCGCCAAATAACGCGGACGCATCTCATCTGGTGCGTCTTCCACGCCGTTCTCGGTGATGATAATTTGCTTGCCAAAGCTATTTGCCCATTTCAGAGCTTCGCCAAATCCCGCCGGATCATTCGAGATAAATCCCGTTGCGCTTAAATCGGCATCTTCCAAAAAAGAAAGTTTGCCGAACAACTCGCCCGCCATTTTCACGTTAAAAGCGGCATAGGCGCGCGTATAATAATTTAAACCGATGAAATCCTGCGTCCCAGCCGCTTCAGGGAGATTGACATTTTTCCACAAAAACTTCACTTTCCCATCTTGTGCGGCGTTAGGGAAAAGATCATTAAAAACGCTCGATTGTGCTTTTGCCACCCAAGCATCGAGGGGCGATTTCGGTTTTTTCGGTGCAATCGCGTGATAATTATGCGCCATTCCAACCCGCGCTTCGCGTTGCACCTCGTGAATCGCTTTATACGCCAGCGCATGTCCACGCACGAGATTGACCATCACCTTAAAGGCGATATTCAAATCCTTTTTCCCGGGCGGGAACGTACCCTCCACATAACCGGAATAGGCATAAACATTTGGCTCGTTAATCGTGACCCATAAATTAGCATATTCCTTCAACGCATCCACCGTTCTCCGTACAAATTCAGCGAAGAGTTCGGGCGTTTCATCGTTTTCCCATGCGCCCGTCTCCTCCACCCAGAGCGGATTGGTAAAATGATGCAAAGTAACCAGCGCGGTCATATTACGTTCACGCAAGCCGCGTAGCATTTCACGATAGTGATCTAGTGCGTTCTCGTCCCAGCGATCGCGTGCGGGCTGGATGCGACTCCACTCTACAGATAAACGATGCGCGTTCTGCCCTGTCTCGGCGGCGCGGTCAAAATCTTCACGCCAGCGTCCACCCCACCAATCGCATGCCAAGCCCGATTTGTCGGCGGTTTTGCCCGCTTCTTCCCAAGCGTGCCAATTATTATTCGTATTATTGCCTTCAACCTGATGTGCGGCAGTCGCCGTCCCCCATAAAAAACCGCGCGGAAATTGGATTTTTGCTTTTGCCATTTTTACTCCGATTTATTCCTCGCTAAATATGCCAAGTACAACGCAACCGACCCCGCTACCGCCGCGTTTAACGATTCGATTTCTCCCTGCATCGGCAATTTCATCAACAGATCGCAGGATTTGCGGACGAGCGGACGCATCCCCTTGCCCTCAGAGCCGACAATAATCCCTATCGCGCCATCTAGCTGGATTTCGCTCGGGTTTTGGGCTTGCTCGCTGCCCTCCAAGCCGATGATCCAGGCTCCCGACTCTTTTAGCGTCCCAATCGCCTGTGCGAGATTCGACTGGGCGATGATAAGATGCTCACTTGCCCCCGAAGACGCATTCACCACCGAAGCGGAGACTTGTGCCGTCCGCGCCAAAGGGATGATAACCCCATGCACACCAACGGATTCAGCCGTCCGCAAGAGCGTGCCGA
>JAOZOM010000080.1 GCA_029933275.1 Anaerolineales bacterium
ATATTACGATACTGCTCCAGAGGATAAGCGCGTGCCATCTTATACTTTACCTTATCACTCTATCTACTATAATGAGAGAAAGCGCGATTTGCTTCTGCCATTTTATGAGTTTCGTCACGTTTGCGAATTGCTGCACCCGTTTCGTTATATGCGTCTAATAATTCAGCCGCAAAATTTTCAGGGAAGGCTTTGCCTTTGCGTGAACGAGTTGCGCCTAATAACCAACGAATCGCCAAAGCAAGGCGGCGTTCAGGGGTAACTTCCATCGGCACTTGATATGTCGCACCACCCACACGGCGGGGACGTACTTCAACACGCGGAGAAACTTTAGTCAATGCAGTTTCAAAGACCTCGAGCGGGTCTTTTCCTGAGCGCTCACCAAGAATATCCATTGTGTCGTAAACCAGTTTAATCGCGGTACTTTTCTTTCCGCGTTTTAAGACATGATGAATAACGGTTTGCACGCGCAAACTGTTATAACGCAAGTCTGGATCAATTTTTCGTTTTTCTGCCTTAGATCGTCGCATGACAACACTCCATCTATTACTTTAATTCTTCGGTCGCTTGGAACCGTATTTCGAGCGACTTTGGCGGCGATCGCCAACGCCAGTCGTGTCTAAAGAACCACGCACGATATGATAACGAACACCCGGCAAATCCTTAACTCTGCCGCCGCGTACCAAAACAACGGAATGCTCTTGCAGTTGATGTCCCTCACCAGGGATATAAGCTGTTACCTCAAGACCGTTGGTCAAGCGGACACGAGCAATTTTACGCAAAGCAGAGTTCGGTTTCTTAGGCGTCATTGTGCGAACAACAGTACAAACACCACGTTTCTGTGGAGCACCTTTCAGTTGCCTAATTCGGCGTTGTTTCTCTGAGTTGTAGGTATAAAGCAAAGCCGGAGCTGTGCTTTTCGTTTTCTTACTTTGACGACCCTTACGGACCAGTTGGTTAATTGTGGGCACTCTCGCCTCCAAGTACAGTAACTCTAGTTCAAAAAGATATTTTACCAACAAACAAGACCATCAACAAATGCACTGATGGCCTCATTTTTTATGAGCGGAAGTATCTCCGCGTTCTTTACAGGCAACAAAAAAAGATTTTATCATGCGCTGTCTATACCGTCAAGAGATTTTCGGTCCTATATATTAAAAGGTTTTCCAATAGACATAAGACCGGTTCCCAATTTTGGAGGATGCGCTTTTGCCTCGTCTTTTCCAAATTTGACAACATCTCCTGCTTCGTCAATCGCCTCGACAGCCAGACCGAGACTCTGCAATTCTTTCACCAGCACGCGGAAAGAAGCAGGTAAGCCGGGGTCTTCCATCGGCTCCCCTTTGACAATTGCTTCATAGGTACTCACACGCCCAATTACATCATCAGACTTCACAGTGAGCATTTCTTGCAAGATATGGGCTGCTCCATAAGCCTCCAATGCCCACACCTCCATCTCACCAAAGCGTTGTCCGCCAAACTGCGCTTTACCACCTAAGGGCTGTTGCGTAACGAGACTGTAAGGACCTGTTGAACGAGCATGGACTTTATCTTCAACAAGATGATGCAATTTGAGAACAGTCATTACGCCAACGGTAACGGGTTGATCGTAACGCTTACCGCTTTTTCCATCGCGGAGGACTTGTTTGCCCAAGGTCGGGATCGGAACACCCGTCTTGTGCATAATTTCTTGCGCTTTCTTGGCAAGGTTATCGTCCGAAATATCGTGCGTGTATTTCTGCGTTTTTAGCCACAAACGCTGACAGATTTTGATTGCATTATCATCACGCTCTGTGGTGCGATGGAAGTTCTCAACACTATCAGGGAAGAAAACATTTTCGGGCTCGTATCCTAGATCTCGCAACCATTCGTTCGCGGTTGCACGGCGCGCATAGGTTTCATCTGTTGCAATTTTGAAAACATCGTAACCCCGTTCGCCAAGTCGGCTTTCGAGATAAAGACGCCGCACTTCGTGGTCATCTTCAATCATTTCAGGATCGTATTCGTGTTCATTAAGCCAAGCCCAAGCATCATTGCTGGCTTCTTCCCAAGCCTGATCGATAAGCCACGCACGCGCAAGTTCGGCTTCAATCTCGGCTTCGGTAGCTCCGTCAAAAACAGGGACAACAGCCCGATACCCCATCCGTTTAGCTGCCCATCCCAAGTGGACTTCAAGAACTTGTCCGATATTCATACGAGCGGGAACACCGAGCGGGTTCAAGATAATATCTACAGGCGTACCATCTTCAAGGAAAGGCATATCCTCAACCGGAACAATGCGTGAAACCACACCTTTATTCCCGTGACGACCTGCCATTTTATCCCCAGCAGTAATTTTACGCCGTTGTGCCACAGAAACACGCACCATTGTTTCTACACCAGCTTTAAGATCGGAGTTTTCTGCACGCGTGAAGATTTTTACATCCACAACTTTGCCGCGCGCACCGTGAGGCATCCGCAAGGAGGTATCTTTTACATCGCGCGATTTTTCACCAAAAATTGCTCGGAGCAAACGCTCTTCTGGCGTAAGCTCTTTCTCACCCTTCGGCGTGATTTTCCCAACCAAAATATCATTAGGCTCAACTTCGGCTCCGATACGGATAATACCGTTCTCATCCAAATCTTTCAGGGCTTCATCACCGACATTAGGAATATCTCGTGTGATTTCTTCTGCGCCTAATTTGGTATCTCTTGCTTCAATTTCGTGCTTCTCAACATGGACGGAGGTAAAGCGATCATCCTGCACCATGCGTTCGGAGACGAGGATCGCATCCTCAAAGTTACCACCTTCCCAAGAGAGAAAAGCCACAACCGCGTTTTGCCCGAGAGCTAACTCTCCAGCATCCGTAGAGGATGAATCGGCGATAATATCGCCTTTTTCGACAATTTGTCCTTTAATGACTGCCGGACGCTGATCAACACAAGTACTTTGATTGGAGCGTTGATATTTCTGCATTCTATATTTGCGCGTTTCGCCATTCTGTTCACGGATGATAATCTGGCTACCCGTTACGGAGATGACTTCACCCGAGCGTTCCGCAACAATGACTTGTCCGGAGTCAAAAGCTGCGCTGTATTCCATCCCTGTTGAAACAAGTGGGATTTCAGGGCGCAAAAGCGGGACAGCTTGCGCCATCATATTCGACCCCATCAAAGCACGGTTCGCATCATCGTGATCAAGGAAGGGAATCAATGCTGCGCTA
Organism: Anaerolineales bacterium; assembly: GCA_029933275.1. Lineage (GTDB taxonomy): Bacteria > Chloroflexota > Anaerolineae > Anaerolineales > Villigracilaceae > Desulfolinea. The sequence continues at coordinate 3,201 of JAOZOM010000080.1, forward strand.
ATACCAACAATTTGATGCGGCGCAACGTCCATATAATCTACTTTTTCTGGAGAAGCGAATAAGAAGCCTGAGTGGTTACGCGAAGAAACACGCGTGCGGACAAATTCATTACGCAAATCCAAAGGTGCGTTTGCTTGCCCAATAATATATTTATCTTCTTCGTCCGCAGAAAGATACTTAATATTTTCCGAGGAGACAAAGGGGATAATATCAATATCTTTTTTCAGTTTTTTGACTTTCTTAAGCATCTCAGCCGTGATACGCTCACCATCTTTAAAGAGGACTTCCTCTTTTTTATCTAAGAGATCTCCACGTAAAGCACACCCTTCGAGGCGAGAGTCATCGCTGGGAAGGGTTTTAATAACTTTACGATAAGGTGTTTCGATGAAGCCATATTCGTTAACGCGTGCAAAAGATGCCAAACGACCAATCAAGCCAATATTCGGACCTTCAGGGGTTTCAATCGGGCAGATGCGTCCATAATGCGAATGGTGAACATCACGCACATCAAAGCCAGCTCGCTCGCGGCGCAAACCGCCTGGTCCTAAAGCGGACAAGGTTCGTTTATGGCGCAATTCAGAAAGCGGATTGGTTTGATCCATAAATTGAGAAAGTTGGCTCGAACCGAAGAACTCTCTTAAAGAAGCAACGACCGGCCGGATATTCACCAAAGACATCGGCGAAAGTTGGTCTTGATCGCGGATAGACATACGTTCTTTGATAACGCGCTCCATTCGGCGCAAACCAATCCGCAATTTATTTTGGATTAACTCACCCACCGTCTTGATACGGCGATTGCCCAAATGGTCAATATCGTCTTTCTTTTCAATCCCGTTGCTGATAAGGATCATACGGCGCACTAAACGGACAAAATCCATTTTGGTGATGTTTCGATGAGCAATGGGGACATCCAGATTTAGCTTTTGATTCAGTTTATAGCGACCGACACGCTCCAGATCATAGTGTCGTTGGTCGAAGAGCTGCTCTTCAACGAAGTTACGGGCATTTTCCAAAGTGGCGGGATCGCCGGGGCGCATCCGTTTAAAGAACTCGATTAGTGCGGCTTCCGCGATAGTTAGCTTGCTATCGGGATCCCATTCCGGTTCTTGATTTAACGTGGATGCGATGAACATACGCTCGGGGTTGGTATCTACATCGGTGAAGAGAGAAAGAATTTCTTCGTCTGAGCCAGTCTTGAGCGGAGAATCAGGGCGACCATCGTCAACAGCAGCTAAGGCACGCAAGAAGACCGTAATCGGCACGGTGCGTTTACGGTTAAATTTCAGAATGATATAGTCGCTTTTGCGGGTTTCGAACTCCATCCACGCGCCACGATCAGGAATTAGCTTGGCTTTGGCAAGCACGCGTCCCGTCGCGCGATCCGAATCGGCTTCAAAATAAACACCAGGAGAACGAATCAACTGCGAAACGACTACGCGTTCCGTTCCGTTAATGACGAAAGTCCCCTTGTCTGTCATTTCAGGAAAATCGCCAATAAAAATTTCTTGTTTGATTGGCTCAGGGACATCTTTCCCTGCCAAGAGAACAGAAACGTAGAGAGGACTAGAGTAGGTCAAATCTCTCTCTACACATTCGGCAATATTATATTTGGGTTCTTCAAACCAGTATTTCAGCCCCCATTCTTTCGCTTCTGCGCTCTGACTAGGGAAGTAGAGCTGCATTTTTTTATTATAAGATTCAATTGGGGAAATCTCTCGAAAAAGACTTTCCAGCCCATCTCTTTTTAAGCGTTTGAATGATTCAATTTGGACTTCGATAAGATTGGGAAGATCGAGCGTGACAGGAATACGCGCGTAACTCTTTTTAGGCAATGCAGATGCCATTCGACTCTCCTGATCGTTTTGGGAATAGGTGATTAAATTAATACCGCCCCGTCTTTAGCGGGACAAGCAATCTTGGATTATAAGCGATGTTCTTTATTTCAGTCAAGCGTTTCTTAGGGCAATTTTGCTAACCCACTCTCCCTTTTTCTCGGCTACAATTGCAAATATTTTACGCCACAAATTCTACCACGCTTCTCGCGACTCTGTTCTATAATGCGGGTTGTCTTGTGCAAAGAAATTTATCGCCTTAGGAGGCAAAATGTCGTCAAACACACCGCAAGTAAATGATAAACGAGAAATTTTTGGTTGGGCAATGTACGATTGGGCAAACTCTGCCTTTAGCACCACCATCGGAACGGTTTTCCTCGCGCCCTACGTTGCCGCGCTCGCCCGCACCGCCGCCGAAGCCGCGGGGACAGATACCGTTAGCTTCTTCGGTATTCCCGTTGCACCGGACTCTTTCCTTCCTTATATGATTTCTCTATCGGTCTTCATGCAAGTTCTCTTCCTCCCCGTTCTGGGCGCAATTGCAGATTACTCGAATATGCGCAAGCAGATGATGCGCGTCTTCGCCACCTTTGGCGCGATTTTCACGATATTACTCTTCTTCGTAACTGGTTCGCTTTGGTGGTTAGGCGGAGTGCTATACCTCTTTGCTAATCTGGCATTTGGTGCGGCGATTGTTTTCTACAATGCCTATCTCCCCGATATCGCCAGCGAGGAAGAACGAGACCGCGTTTCCTCCTACGGATGGGCAATGGGTTATCTCGGCGGTGGTTTATTACTCGCTTTCAACCTTGCTTTCTTCATATTTAGTGAAGATATTGGCGTACCCACAGAAATGGCAATTCGTATCAATCTCGCGTCAGCCGGTATTTGGTGGCTGGGATTTTCCTTCATTACGTGGAAACGTCTCCGCTCTCGCGGCGCAACCCGCGCTCTACCCAAAAACGAAACCTACCTTGGCGTTGGCTTCAAACAGCTTGGAAAAACGATCAAAGAAATCAAATCTTTCCCTGAAACGCTCAAATTCTTAGTAGCTTACTTCCTTTATAATGATGGCATTCAAACTGTAATTGCCGTTTCTTCCACTTTTGCCGCTGCGCCACTCATTCAAGGCGGATTAGAGCTAAAAACGGAAACCCTCACCGCCGTAATTCTTATGATCCAATTCGTTGCCTTCGGCGGCGCATTACTCTGGGGAAAACTTGCCAAATGGATGGGCGCAAAACAATCCGTTATTCTCAGCCTTGTCATTTGGGCAGGCGTGGTCATCTACGCGTACGCCGGTCTTAAAGGCGAAAATGTCGTTACAGAATTTTTCATTCTCGGCATTTTCATTGCGCTCGTGATGGGCGGCTCGCAAGCGATTAGCCGCAGTTTATTTGCCCAAATGATTCCCGATGGAAAAGAAGCCGAATACTACTCCTTCTACGAAATCAGCGAACGCGGCACCTCTTGGATTGGACCGCTCGTATTCGGTCTCGCCAATCAGATGTTTGGCAGTCTGCGCCCCGCCCTCCTTTCGCTCATCTTCTTCTTTATTATGGGGTTGATTCTGCTCCCCTTCGTGAAAGTGGATAAAGCCATAGCGGACGTAAAAAGCTACGATGCGGAACAAGCCGCGTAACGGACGTGATTTAGGCTTGCTACCGTTAAATAAAAGTTCCGAAGTCCTTAAGACTTCGGAGCTTTTTACTTTAATCGCGGCAATAACATCGGCGTATTTTCTTTATATCTCGCATAATCTTCCCCAAACTCTCTTAATAATTTCCGCTCTTCAAAATGCGCTCCGATGAGAATATAAACCGTCATCGAAATATATAAAACGAGCATATTCGCGCTCATCACAGGAGTTAGCCAAATAAAAAGCAACCCAAAGGTATAGAGCGGATGCCGCATATATTGATAAAGTCCTTTCACGACCAATCGGCTCTCATCTTCAACGCGTGGGGAGATGATTTGACGCAAACCCGCAAACTCCCAGACATCGGTTTGGAAAAGACCAACAATTTCAACAATCGCAGCGAGTGCCTGCCCAAAGAGCATCAGATAAAACCAGGGTTTCTGGATTGTGTAAAGCATGCTGTCAGGCAAAACCTTCGCCAACCATAAAACGGGGACTAATGTAATCACAGAGAAGATATTGAAAAAAAGCCGATAAAAACGCATCCCCCCCGCCCCAAGCCAATTTGTCAGTTTTGCTCGAAATGTGAGCGATGCCATTACTGAGTGAATAAGCCCCCAAAGAATTACCGATAAAATTAACCAAGTCATAGTTTTCCTTTTTAATAGGACGCGGATTTGTGCAGATATAGCAGATTCTCACAGATTCACCCAAAGGGCATGATATAAAAACTTCTTTTTTTTGTTTGTAACGCAAAGCGTTACAAACAAAAAAACGTTTTATCCGCGTGAATCTGCCTGATCCGCGTAAATCCGCGTCCCATTCATTTACCCAAACGCCGGGACCTCCACCCTCTCCTTCCCCACATCTACCAAATAATAAGGCATCCATGCCACGCCGAAATCGTCTATGAAAATATCGGATTTTTTCGGGGTAATCGTTATCTCGCTAATATCATTGACCACATCTCCCCAGCGGTCGCCGATTTCATCGAGTTTTTCTTTGAATTC
>JAOZOM010000081.1 GCA_029933275.1 Anaerolineales bacterium
TCCGTAGATAGAAATCTCGTTTTTTGCTATTCTCGATAAAATCTAATAAATTTTCCTAGCCACCTGACACTTTGGTTAAACGGTTTCTTAAACCTCACGCAAAGCCGCAAAATCGCCAAGAAAAACTTAAAAACTTTGCGTCTTAGCGGCTTTGCGTGATGCAAAAAAATGCGATCCATGAAACTGTCAGATAGCTAGAAATTTTCTAGACACTCGACTTTGAAAGTTGGGTGTCTTTTTTGCTTATAAGGTGAGCGCATAAATATTGTCGGGAGGCTAAAGGAAGTTTAGCTCGCACAGAGGATATGCTTTCCCAATCATTATTTTTATTCAACCACGCAATTCTTGCTTTGGCGGTCGATCTGGTCCCTTCGACTTTCCACTGTGTTCCCGAGCAACGTAGACGATGAGAAACGATTTGTTTACATGCACTCTCAATTGGGCCATTTCCAATCATATAGCCTTCTTTTCGAAATTTATCATAAAGCATCTGTTTCTTGTTGTCATAAAAAACTTTCTTTTGCCATTTTTGCCCTTCCCTCCATTTTGAAAAAAATGTGTGTAATATCATGAAAAAATAATCTTTGTAGAACTCATGAAAACGACTATTCGGTTTATAATAGGAGGACGATAAATTCACTGCCTTTCTATAAAACATTCATATTTTCTTCATGGGTTTATGGGAAACTGTGAAGGTGTTATTTTTCGACTCTATAGATATTTTTGAAAAGAGTGAGAAATTTCATAAATCGAATCAAATTCAGAGGTGAAAATCATCTCTATTACTATGATGGAGGCATCAGGAATGAAAAAAACTTGGATAATTATCGCTGTTGTGCTTGTGATTGCTGTAGGCGCATTTTTTGTGGTGAATACAAAGACAAAAAATGAAGCTGTAAGCGAATATCAGACAGAGAAAGTGGAGCGAGGTAATTTAACCGCTGTTGTCGGTGCAACGGGGACGGTGCGTTCTAACCAAAGTGCCCTTTTAAACTGGCAAACAGGCGGAACTGTAGATCAGGTCAACGTGAGCGTTGGCGATAATATAAGTGAAGGTGCTACTCTTGCTTCTTTAAAGAATACATCCTTGTCGCAGAGTATTATTATGGCGCAGGCTGATTTAGTGAATGCCGAGAAAACTTTAGATGATCTTCTTCGATCTGGGACGGCGGCGGCACAAGCGCGTGTGGACTTGCGCGATGCTACGGAGACATTGGAATCTGCCCAAAGCTACCGAGATTCACTGGATGAGCCTTACGAGTACGATAAAATCACTTATAGGGATACGCCCGGGGGCGGGAGAGTGCCAACCGGCATTAAAACGATAAAAGTGGAAGAAGCTGATCAGGAAACGAAAGACAAAGCGGATGAAGAGCTGGCTTTAGCCCAAGCACGATATGATGATGCTTTGCGTGCTTGGGAGCGCGTCGCTTCGGGACCGAACGAAGCTGACGTAGCCGCCGCGCAAGCCCGTGTCGACGCGGCGCAAGCGACTTTGAATCTGGCGTTGCTCACCGCGCCTTTTGATGGGACTGTTACCCAAATCGACATTATGCCCGGAGATCAAGTTGCCGTAGGAACGCCCGGTTTTCGCATTGATGATTTCAGCAGATTGTTAGTCGATGTTGAATTATCCGAAATTGATATTAATAGCGTAGAACTTGGGCAAACGGTAAGCCTCTCTTTTGATGCGATTTTAGAAAAAGAATATAGTGGAAAAGTGATCGAAGTGGGACAAATTGGGAAAGATACGCAGGGCGTAATCAATTTTATGGTCACTGTTGAATTAATCGACCCTGACGAACTTGTCCGCCCCGGAATGACGGCTGCTGTGAATATCGTTGTCAAAGAAATCGAAAATGTGACTTTGGTGCCAAATAAAGCTGTCCGTTTGATGGATGGCAATCGGGTGGTTTATCTGCTTAAAGATGGTTTCCCTGAAATGGTTGAAATACGTTTAGGCGCATCGGCTGGCGGAAGGAGCGTGCTTGTTTCTGATAATATCGAAGAAGGTGCTGAGATTATTCTCAACCCGCCAAGCGAATCTATGATTGGCAATGGTCCGCCTAGCGGGCATCCGGGAGTGAGATAATGGACACTCCGGTTATTATCGCGCGTGACCTGACGAAGGTCTACAAAATGGGCGAGATGGAGGTGCACGCGTTGCGAGGCGTTTCTCTCGAAATTCGGCGTGGCGAAGTTGTCGCCATTATGGGGGCATCTGGATCGGGGAAATCGACTCTGATGAATACGTTGGGATGTCTCGATTTGCCCACGAGTGGCGAATATATTTTGGATGGTGAAGTTGTCGCAGATTTGGATGATGACCAACTCGCCGATATTCGTAATCGCAAGGTTGGCTTTGTTTTCCAGAGTTTCAATTTGCTCCCGCGTTCTACGGCATTGTCGAATGTTGAACTGCCCTTGCGTTATTCGCATACTAAGAGCGGACGTAAAGAAAAAGCGCGCCTCGCCCTCGAATCGGTGGGACTTGGTGACCGTATAAACCACCGTCCGACTGAACTTTCGGGGGGGCAGCAACAGCGCGTAGCGATTGCGCGTGCTTTGGTCAATAATCCCTCTATTGTGATGGCAGATGAACCGACCGGAAACCTCGATTCGAAAGTTGGGCAAGAGATTATGGATTTACTTCTCAACCTAAATAAAGAAAGCGGTACGACCCTCATTATCATTACGCATGATTCGAAGATTGCCGCGCAAACCGAGCGCGTGATTCGCCTGCACGATGGGCGCGTGCTGGAGGAAGTAGCATGAATATCTGGCAACCTGTTATAGAAGCACTTGAAAGCCTAAATGCTAATAAAGTGCGTTCTGGTTTGACTATTTTGGGGATTGTAATTGGCGTTGCGGCGGTGATTGCGATGTTAGCTCTCGGCACTGGCGCGCAGGATACCATTCTCGGTTCTTTGAGTGGAATTGGCACGAATTTGATTTTCGTCTTTCGCGGGGGGGAAGATGATTCCATCCGCAACCCTGAACCGCTTACCATGGGCGATGCGGAGGCGTTATCCGATATATTTTCTGCGCCCTCCATTGAAGCGGTTGCCCCTATTTTACAGGGGAACGCGGAAATCTCTTACGGCGGTGAAGCAACCACCTTAACTCTCTCTGGTGTCACGCCTGAATTTTTCCCCGTGCGTAATTACGTGGTTGGTGAAGGGAGCGAAATTGACGAAGAGCATATTTTGGCACGCGCTTCTGTCGTCATTCTCGGCGTTGATACTGCCGATACGCTTTTCGGACGGCACGAAGGGGTAGTCGGCGAAACGGTGCGAATCGAAGGACAACCTTTCCGTGTTATCGGTATTCTTGAAAAACGTGGCGGCGGGATGATGGGGAGTGAGGATGAAGCGGCTTTAGTCCCCATCTCAACCGCGCAGGCGCGCCTTTTGCGGCGCAATCCGGCAGATAAAGTGGATGTTATTTTCGTCCAAGCCGCGGATGCAGACCTTGTTTCAGACGCGAAAGAAGAGATTTCTGAAATTCTGCGTCGGGAGCATCGTACTGCTGTTGGCGAAGATGATTTCTCGCTCATGTCCCAAGACGATATGGTGGATACCGCCTCCTCGATTACCGGCATCCTAACAATTTTCATCGGTGGGATTGCCGCAATCTCCCTTCTCGTAGGCGGGATTGGCATCATGAATATTATGCTCGTCTCAGTCACGGAGCGCACGCGTGAGATTGGCTTGCGCAAAGCCCTAGGAGCCAGAAAGCGCGACATCCTGACACAATTCCTCGTAGAATCTTCTCTCCTCAGCCTGGTTGGCGGCTTAATCGGCATTCTGCTCGGCTGGGGGATTGGGGTGATTGTCGGGATTGTTGCCACAAAATCCGGGACACCCTTCGAGCCGGTGGTCGGATTAAATGCAGTCTTGCTCGCCACCCTTTTCTCCGCCGCGGTCGGTCTCTTCTTTGGCATTTACCCCGCTAACCGTGCCGCGAATTTAGTACCGGTCGAAGCCTTGCGTTATGAGTAGATTGGTGAATCAGTAATCAGTAAATCAGTAGATACCGAGTGTTTTCAAAACACTCGGTATCTTTTTTTAAGAGCGGGTATAATCCCCCACTATGGCAGATCGCATTTATAGAATCTTTAGCTGGCTTATTATTGGTATTTTCTTTGCCCTTATTCTCGGCGGGAGCGTGGTGCTTCCCGAAGTGGAGGCAGATAGATTGAGCGACTACACGCGCGGCATTGAATTTAATTTCACCGCGTGGGCGGCAGATGCCTCTTGGATTAAACTCAAACAAGCTGCATTGGGGAGTCCTTATTATATTAATCCATCTAGGCGAAAAGAAATTATCTTTGATTATTTTCACCAAATGGAAGAGGTCCTCTTTGCAGAGTGGGAACTAGAGCAAATTTATATCAATCCCGAAATTGAAGATCCCGAAATTGCCTCCGCAGAACTGCGTCAACGCCTCGATGCGCTTTATACGGAACAAAGCCAATTGGCACCTTTTGCCGAATCCGTGCTAGAGGAGCAGGTTAGTGCGGCTTTAGCGGAGGCAGGTCTAACCACGGGCGGACAGCCGCTTCCACGTCCGCTTTATCACATCACGCCTCTACCGGTCGCCCTCATCATTTCGCCGCGAAATGCCATCCGTCAAGATGAAAATATCATGCTCGTGGTCGATTTTCCGATGGATGAACGCGACGCGCTCGAGGAAAAAATCTTCAACGAACTCGATCTTTCTGCGTTAGTCGTGCCGGTTGGCGGCATCGGAATTTACCCCACAATGGGGATGCGCTCTACCAATTTACCCTGGACATTGAACACCATCGCGCATGAGTGGACGCATAATTATTTAGAATGGCATCCGCTCGGCTCAAATTACGGGACATCTCCCGAACTGCGGACGATTAATGAGACGGTTGCCTCGATTGTCGGCGGAGAAATCTCACAGATGGTGCTGGAAAAAGAGTACCCCGAACTTTTGGCGGCGGAACGCCCGCGTGTGGACTTGCTCTCGTTATCTCCGCAGAATCTCAACCCCGACTCGCCCCCCTTCGATTTTCGCACCGAAATGCACAAAACCCGCCTCCGCGTAGACGAACTTTTGGCGGAGGGGAAAATCGAAGAAGCCGAAGCCTATATGGAAGAACGCCGTCAATTTATGTGGGAGAATGGTTACGCAATCCGCAAATTGAATCAAGCCTATTTTGCTTTTTATGGGGCTTATGCGGATGTCCCCGGTGGAGCGGCGGGAGAAGACCCGGTTGGTCCTGCCGTGCGGAAACTCCGCGAGCAAAGTGACTCTCTTGCCGATTTTGTCCACACGATTATGAAGGTCGATTCTTTTGATGAATTACTTTCTCTCGTGGAAGAATGATTCTTTCTTGTCCCATCCTCCAACCCTTTCTCTGACGAGTTTCCCTTTCCCATTTTGGGAGAGGGACGACCTGAGCGTAGCGAAGGTCAGGGTGAGGGAAGGGCGCGAAATTTGGTTAAATTGACTATGAAAAAAGAAATTACGCAACACGTTCTACGCAACACGCTCTTTTTGATATTACTCCTCTCCCTCGTGGCTTGTGCGCCCTCATCAACCCCAACCGCGACTCTCTCGCCGCCTCCAACACAGAATATACCCACCGCAACTCCAACGCCCGCCGAACCGACTTGCGGCTCGATAGAGACCCTCCCCACGCCCCTCGCGGAGGGGGAGTCTCTTTTCCCGCCCATCTCTGCGGAGGATATGACGCGCGGTCCCGCCGATGCGGCGACTACCTTTGTCATCTACGCCGATTTTCAAGACCCCGCTTCCGCGAAATTTGCGCGTGTCTTGAACGAGCTTCGCGAGAAATATCCTGATGATTTACGGATTGTTTATCGAGATTTTCCGATGGTTACAAATCCGGGACATGAGAAAGCCGGTCACGCGGCACGAGCCGCACATGCCGCCAATTTGCAGGGGAAATATTGGGAAATGCACGATCTTCTTTTCGAGAAACAGGATGAATGGTCGTCTTTGGATGGGGAAGATTTCGCTGTGTGGTTAGCAGAAGCCGCATCCGCTTTGGGGATGGATGCGGAGAAACTGGCTGAGGATATGGCGCGTGATGAAATCGTCGCGCAAGTGCGGGACGCGTTCGTCTTCGGCGATGAAATCGGAATCCCCTTCACGCCTTTTTTGCTGATTAATGGGCGTATCCACGAAGGCTTGATTGATTTTTATACCTTAGATGAAATCGTGGCTCTTTATGCGCTCGGCGAAAGGCAATTTACCGCCTGTCCGCCTTTGGTAATTGATCCTGAAAAAGAATATCTGGCGATTTTAGAAACCGAGAAGGGCGAGATTACGATCCAGTTTTATCCGCAACAAGCCCCGATCGCGGTGAATAGCTTTGTTTTTCTCGCCAACGAGGGCTGGTTTAACGGAATTACATTTCACCGTGTTTTACCCGGCATTTTCGCCGAAAGTGGCGACCCCAGCGAAACAGGGCAGGGAAATCCCGGCTATTTCTTCAAAAACGAAGTTGACCCTTCGCTCGCTTTCGACCGCCCAGGCGTGGTCGCGATGAAAAATGTCGGCGGGGAGACTAATGGGAGTCAGTTTTTCATCACTTATGCGCCTCTTCCCGCGTATGACGGGAAATTTACCATTTTCGGGCAAGTGATCGAGGGGATGGATGTTCTCGAAGCACTTTCGCCGCGCGATCCACAATTTGGGGAAATTCTTCCGCCTGGCGATTTATTGCTCAATGTTACGATTGAAGAACGATAATTAAGGTATAATCGCCCCTCGTTGTCAAAATAGGGTTTATTCCCTTCAAATTTGTAAATAAGTAAAACTTTTTTTGTAGGTTTCGCAGACCCTCGCAGTTTTTTCTTTTTTCTGTGCGATTTGCAAATTAAAGTTTAACCAAACCTCAAAACTCAAGTAGATAGAAAAAGTGAGTAAAAAATGGAACTTTTAACCCAGTTCATAGATATATTCCTTCACCTAGATGTTCATCTGAGCAAAATTACTGCGGATTACGGTATCTGGACTTATGCGATTCTTTTTGTTGTTATATTTATCGAAACGGGGTTGGTCGTGATGCCCTTTCTCCCCGGCGACTCTCTTCTTTTCGCCGCCGGAGCGCTCGCTGCTTTGCCCTCTAGCGGATTGAATATCTATATCTTAGTAGGTATTTTGAGCATTGCGGCTATCTTGGGCGATACTGTCAATTATTGGATTGGTCACTCGCTCGGAGAAAAAGCCTATGATAGCAAATGGATTAAAAGAGAATACCTTGATAAAACCCACGCTTTTTTTGAAAAACATGGCGGTAAAACCATCTTTTTGGCGCGCTTTGTTCCCATTGTCCGCACTTTATCGCCTTTTGTCGCGGGCGTAGGGCGGATGTCTTATGGCTACTTCTTTTCCTATAATGTTTTTGGCGGGTTGATTTGGGTTCCCCTCTTTGCCTTTGCGGGCTACTTCTTCGGTAATCTGGAATTTGTGAAGCATAACTTCTCCATCGTGATTTTGGCAATTATTGCCATTTCTTTAGTGCCTATGTTCGTTGAAGCGTGGAAATCACGCCAAGAAAAAAAATGAAAAAAGTGATAAAAACGCAAAAGCCCCGCGATGTCGGGGTTTTTCTGTTTTGCTGAAAACTCAGTAAAACTTTGCTTTTCACCGCGAAGAAGCGAAGAGCGCGAA
>JAOZOM010000342.1 GCA_029933275.1 Anaerolineales bacterium
TGCATGAATAATATGCTCGGCGAAGCGGATTTGCATCCGCAGGGATTTCATAAAATTGCCCCCGGCACGCGCTTAACAACGATGATGGCACCGACTATTTTGCTAAAAAATGGCGCGCCACAAATGATTTTGGGAAGTGGCGGCTCTAGTCGTTTGCGCTCGGCGATTTTGCAAGCGGTGGTGAATGTGGTCGATTTCAAAATGCCGCTAGAGAAAGCGGTACATTCGCCGCGCGTCCATTTTGGCGCGGGCATGTTGCATTTAGAGGGCGGAATTTCAGAAAAGCGCGCCAAAGAAATGGAAAATTTGGGTTATAAAGTAAATCGTTGGGAAAATTTGAATATGTATTTTGGCGGCACGCACGCGGTTGCGCTGGAAAATGGGCAATGGGTAGCAATTGGGGATAAACGGCGCGGTGGGGATGGGGCGGTGGTTTAATCTGTGCCGTTAAACCACTTTTCTGCCCTTTTTGCGTTCTGCTTTCCCCATCGCGGCATCAAGTGCTTGTTGGATTCCGCGCACTTCGACAATTTGAATATCTTTTGTCCACGGCTCGGATTTTCGGAGGCGTTTTGGGACAATTGCAATTTTAAAACCCAGCTTCGCCGCTTCTCGCAAGCGGAGTGGCATCTGCGAGGGCATCCGTAATTCTCCGGCGAGACCGAGTTCGCCGATAAGTACCGCATCTGCACGAACGGGAATATCGCGCATCGAAGAGGCAATTGCCGCGGCAATCGCGAGATCGGCGGCGGGTTCGTCAATTTTTAAACCGCTGACTACGTTCACGAAAATATCCTGCTCAGAGAGGTTGGTACGCGCTCGTCGCGTTAGCACGGCGGCAATTAAGAGCAAACGGTTAAAATTCACGCCATTTGGTGTCCGTCGCGCGTTTCCAAAATTGGTATGGCTGGTCAGCCCCTGAATTTCGACCAAGAGCGGGCGCGTGCCCTCCATCGTCACAGCCACGGATGAGCCGGGCGCGTTCACCATCCGTTCGGCGAGAAAAGCCTCCGAGGGGTTCGTCACTTCTACTAAGCCGCGCTCGTGCATCTCGAAAACCCCTACTTCGGCGGTCGCACCAAAACGGTTTTTTATTGAGCGCAAAAGCCGATATGCTTGATAACGGTCGCCTTCCAAATGTAGCACCGTGTCTACGATATGTTCCAAAACGCGCGGTCCCGCAATTGTCCCCTCTTTGGTGACATGCCCGATGATGAAGACCGAAATCCCGCTGGTTTTCGCCAATTCGCGCAACTGCGAAGCGCACTCACGAACTTGGGTCACCGAGCCAGCCGAGGAGGTCAATTCGGGGATATAGGTCGTTTGGATGGAATCGACAATAAGCAAAGTCGGTTTGACTTCGCGGATATGATCCATAATCACGCCGAGATTAGTTTCTGTGACGATGAATAAGTCGTGGGGGAGGGATTGCCTCGCTCCGCTCTTGACCTGAGCCTGCAACCGCGCCGCACGCATTTTGATTTGTCTCTCAGATTCTTCTCCCGAAACATACAAAACCCGATGCTTATCTGCCATTCCCATTGTCATTTGGAGCAACAAAGTCGATTTACCGATTCCGGGATCGCCGCCAATTAACACAATCGAGCCGGGGACAATTCCCCCGCCCAAAACACGCGCGAACTCCCCAATCGGCACATGGATGCGGTCTTCCGCACTCGCGTCAATATCCGGTAATCGGCGCGGCGTGGAGCGTCCGCTTAATCCGCGAATGGGTGATTTGGGCGTAGCTTCATCCCGCACGATCTCTTCGACCATACTGTTGAACGAGCCACATTTTGGGCATTTGCCCATATATTTTGGCGATGTGCCGCCGCATTCTTGGCAGACAAAACGGGTGAGTGTTTTTGGCATAAAAAATCCTTTTATTAAAGTGGATAAAGTATAACAGAATTTATGTTCTTTTTACTATTTTCCTGAAAACTCTGTAAAA
>JAOZOM010000082.1:0-5766 GCA_029933275.1 Anaerolineales bacterium
ATTGGTGAACAAATTGAACAATGGAACGTCTTTCCTGCTTTATTGAAAATTGCTAGAGGGTGCTTGTTTTTTTCTCAAGGTAAACATGGTTTGGCGTTGGAAACCTATATGGAAGGGTACATTGAACTTGCCTATATAGACGGCTATGGAGTTGCTTTGTATGAGGCTCACAGAGATAGATTATTTAGAAATTTACAAAAATTACTTAATATGGCAGAGCGACGACAATGGCTAGTGTCTATAAAAGAAATATGGGAGGCTAAGGGCTTAAGTAAGAAACTCCCGGGCTTAGTTGATTTATGCGATGCACGATTAATGACTATCGATCTTTTCTCGGAGAGTAATTATGAATAAAACAAGAGAAAAGCACCTTTTTCCGCAGATAATTGTTGCCTGTAGTTGGGTATATATCGAGCAAGATTGTGGAGACTGCGCCTGCGCCCTCACCCCCTGCAATGATATTCTGCCCCCTTCTGCAAATAGTATTTGGCAGAAGGCAAAAGATGTTACTCTCGTTCAATTTCCCCATAATTGGCGAGGATTTTACCTGCCTAAAGGCGTAAATTCCCTAGCTCTTCTTAATCAACCGGCTTATGATCTTTGGGAAAGCTTTCAGGAAAGCCGTTCTCTTCTCTTGTTGGATGAAGAAGAGATTCGGATTGTCCGAGATATGACAGGGGTTGGTTTATTGGTATCGCCTGACGCACAGCCTTCTATCTCTGAGAAATCGCGTAGTATACAATTAGCCGCCTGGCTTCATGTTACCGACCGTTGTAACCTCCGCTGTGCTTATTGCTACCTCCCGCATAAAAGCGAGGATATGACTCTCGAAATAGGTAAAGCCGCGATAGATGCAACCATTCGTGCCGCGCGGGATAACGGCTATCAACAAGTCAAATTCAAGTACGCCGGCGGGGAACCTTTGCTCAGGTTTCCCTTTATTCTTGAATTGCATCAATACGCCCAGCAATTAGCCGAAGAATATGACCTTGAACTTGATGGTGTTATTCTCAGTAACGGGACTTTGCTGACAGAAGAAATTATCACAACCATGCAAGATTTGGATTTGCGTCTAATGATTTCCCTCGACGGGGTGGGGGAATGGCATGATGCTCAACGTCCTTACGCAAGCGGACGCGGCAGTTTTGCCGATGTAGCTGAATCAGTTGAGTTAGCTTTAGCGCATGATTTAATCCCAGATATTTCTGTCACCGTCAGTGGACGTAATGCTGAGGGTTTACCAGAAATAATGAATTGGCTTTTAGAACGTGATTTACCCTTTAGTTTGAATTTTTATAGGCAAAACGACCTCTCAATTTCTCATATTGATTTGAAGTTGGAAGAAGAGAAAATCATTGCGGGGATGCTCGCCGCGTTTGACGTGATTGAGCATAATTTACCGAGTCGTAGTTTACTTGCATCCTTAACAGACCGTGCTAATCTAGCTGTGCCGCATAAGCGTACTTGTTCTGTTGGAGATAGTTATTTAGTTTTCAACCAGCACGGGCAAGTTTCAAAATGCCAAATGAAAATGGATGCACCAATAGCCGATATTCATACCGAAAATTTATTGCAAGTAATTCGTGAAGATAAATCAGGTATTCAGAATGTTTCTGTTGAAGAGAAGGAGGGTTGCCGAGATTGTGAATGGAAATATTGGTGTACTGGTGGATGTCCCTTGGAGAGCTATCGTGTAACGGGGCGGTATGATGTGAAATCCCCGAACTGCAATATTTATAAAACCATTTTTCCCGAAGTCTTACGTTTAGAGGGTTTACGTCTGCTCAAAGAAGCGGGCGAACTCGAAGAGGTTATGTAATTCTCCTCGAAATGCTATTTAAACGGAAGCAAGCCAAAATCAGGAGCGATTCTCCCTCCCCAAAACCCAAAATCACGCGGTATAATCTCACCACATTAACAACTTAACCCTCGATCAAGGTACCTCCTCCCCCGGATGGGAAGGTTTAATGGCGAAGTCGGTTTAAGTCCGACGCTGTCGCGCAACTGTAAGATTCACAAATCGCTGAATCAAGTCAGGTCGCCCGCCTTGATCCTATCCACAAACCTCGCGGAAAGGAGGTGGAAATCGGTTTTTTAGATTTTAATCCCTCCCCTGTCGCTTTGGCAGGGGATTTTGATTCTATAGCCCCCCTCTCTCCCCTCAAGGGGAGTACTTATTCCTTCCCCATGAGGGGGAAGGTTAGGATGGGGCACGATGTAAATTTAGGAGTATCTTATGAAAAAAATCAAAGGGCTTTTTGCCATTCTTGTATTGTTGAGCTTGTTGCTCGGCGCGTGTACCCCATCTGCAACACCGACCTTTCCCTCGGCTCCTACAGACGCAGATTTTGAAGAAATAGAGGTATACGATGATCCAGAATCTGCCCCGCCAACCAAAACCACCCCCTCTATGGCAACGCCGCCTGCCCCTCCCGTGGATGTACGCGCCAACCCCGGAATAGAGCCAACGCCATTCACGCCCGTTGAACTCACGGATACGTTGGGTAATACCCTCACTCTTGACGAGCCGCCTGTACGCATCATTTCCCTTGCCCCCTCGATTACCGAAATCCTCTATGCCATCGGCGCGGGTGATTTGCTCGTTGGGCGCACCGATTTTGATAACTACCCCGAAGCCGTTCTCGAACTTCCGAGTGTTGGCGGTGTTACCGCCGATACCATGAGCATGGAGGTCATTATCGACCTCGAGCCGGATTTCATTCTTGGGGGAAGCGTCTGGCAAGCGGATTTAATTGACACGCTAAACGAAAACGGGATGCCCAGCCTCACCTTTGAACCAAATAATTTGGATGAGATAATGGATTTGATGCTCCTCCTCGGCGATGCGACCGGACACGCGGCGGATGCCGCCTCAGCAGTTGAGCAGATGAAAGCGCGCGTAAGTGTGGTTGCTTCCGTTGTGGAGACAATTCCTCAATCCGAGCGCGTTACTCTCTTTTACGAAGTTTGGCACGAGCCGCTAATGACGACCACCAATCGAACTTTCATCGGTGAAATCATCACTTTAGCCGGCGGAGAAAATATCTTCGGTGACCTCGAAGAGACCTATCCCGCTGTTAGTGCGGAAGAAATCATCGCCGCGAACCCCGATGTTATTCTCGGACCCACCAGCCACGGCGACCAACTCACCGCCGAAGTCATCGCCAAGCGCGAAGGTTGGAGTGAACTCTCAGCTGTTCAAAACAACGCAATCTACCTCATAGATGGCGATATTATCTCTCGCGCCGGTCCCCGCGTAGTGGATGCTTTGGAAGCGGTAGCCTCTGCGCTCTATCCAGCGTATTTTGAGTCTTTGTATTAAATCACAATGTCCCGCGGGGCATTTACTCTGCGGGACAGTTTAATTTCATGAATTCAGAGAAGCTCCATTATTCCCTCATTCTGTTGGCATTGGTAATCATTTTGTTGGCAGTAGCTCTACTCAGTTTGGGGGTGGGAGCAGTTTCGCTCACGCCAACCGAGACTTTTGCCGCGCTAGTGGGGAATCCCATCAAAGCCTCTCATCGTCCCATTGTCTGGGATTTTCGTCTAGCGCGAGTTTTGCTGGCAATGCTCTGTGGCGCATCACTTTCTTCAGCCGGTGTTGGATTTCAGGGCTTATTTCGCAATCCCCTCGCCGATCCCTATATCGTTGGGGCATCGGGTGGTGCGGCTCTCGGCGCGACCCTTGCGGCAATTTATCGTAATGCCGCTTTTTCTGTGCCGCTGGGCGTAGGCGCATTTTTCGGCTCTCTACTGGCGGTTATCATCGTTTTCTTAATTGCCGAAGTGAGTAATTTCGGCTCTATCGCTGGTTTATTGCTCGCAGGCGCGGCAATGAGTTCCATGCTCGCCTCGCTCGTTTCCCTGCTTTTGCTTTTGAGCAATGAAGTTTTACATGGCATCTTCTTTTGGCTCATGGGCGGATTTTCAGGACGAAGCTGGACGCATTTAACGCAAGCTCTGTGGATAGCCCCGTTCGGGATTGGCATCATTTGGATTATGTCGCGTGCTTTAGATGCCCTTGCTACGGGTGAAGAAAGCGCGCAAGCCCTCGGCTTAGATTTGCGTAAAGCGCGTCTTATCATCGTAATTGGCGCATCTTTAGCAACCGCCTCTGCTGTTTCGGTGAGCGGAGTTATCGGTTTTGTTGGCTTAATTGCCCCCCATTTGGCACGAAAACTGGTCGGCGCAACGCACGCGCGCCTTCTTCCCATAGCGATGTTGCTCGGCGGTATCTTGCTCGTTTTTTCGGATACTTTAGCGCGTACCCTCATGGCTCCAATGGAAATGCCCGTAGGCATTTTTACCGCTCTCTTGGGGGGACCCTTTTTCCTCTATCTTCTCCGCAGTAGCGGGAGTAAATTATGAACTATATTCAAGCACAAAATCTCGATCTTGCTTATAAAGAAAAGACCGTTGTCCAAAACTTTGACTTAAATGTTAACACGGGGACAATCGTAGGCTTAATTGGTCCCAACGGATCGGGAAAAACGACCATCTTGCGCGCCTTAGCAGGATTGCTTGATCCGCAACGAGGCGATATTCAGATTAACGCCAAAAATTTGCGAAATATCTCTAAGCGAAAGCGCGCTCGCACAATGGGGTGGGTACCGCAACGCGAAACATTTGCTTGGTCGCTTAAAGTAGAGGATATTGTTTCACTAGGGCGCGCGCCTCATCGCGGCTGGCTTCTTCCCTTTTCGGCGTATGACTACAAGATTATTAAGAAAGCTCTCAAAAGTGCCGAATTAAGCAATTTCTCTTCTCGCTCCATAGATGAACTCTCTGGCGGAGAATTTCAGCGCGTATTAATCGCGCGCGCCCTCGCTCAGGAACCAAAAATTCTACTCCTCGATGAGCCAACCGCCAATCTTGATATTCACCATCAAATCCAAGTTCTCGATTTAGTGCAAGAATTGGTCAAAAAAGAGAAAATGACCGCCGTCATTGCTATCCATGATCTTGGTTTGGCGGCACGTTACTGCGACCAACTCACATTGCTTAATCACGGCAAAATACGCGCCACCGGCACGCCCGAAGAGGTTCTTACTTCTACTAATCTCGCCGCTGTTTTCGGTGTAAAAGCACAACTTTACCGCGATCCGCAGGGATTTTGGGCATTAAGTATTAAGAACGGGAAAAAGATATAGAAAATGCCCGCCGATAGAGCGGGCATTTTTTTAGCTGCAATAAATTTTTCTTTATTCCCCTGCTAACCCTAACTCCGGCGCAATGCCGCGCATGGCTTCGATAACATTGCTAATATGCTCTGGTAACTCAACCCCAAATTCTTCGGCACCACGTTCCATCTCTTCGCGGTTTGCTCCGGCGGCAAAGTGCTTATCCTTCCATTTTTTCTTCACCGATTTGACCTTCAAATCCATCAAGGAGCGCGAGGGGCGAACTAACGCAACTGCAGTAATGAGACCGGTAATCTCGTCACAGGCGTAGAGAGCTTTCTCCATAAGGGTATCACGCGGAATACCGGTATGATCCGCATGGCAGAGGATGGCACGAACGACCACCTCCGGCACACCCCGTTCACGCAGAATCGGTGCGCCTTTAACCGGATGTCCCTCTATTGTAGGATGAATCTCCCAATCGAAATCATGCAAGAGACCGGTGATTCCCCATAAATCCACGTCTTCTCCTAATTTTTCTGCATAAAAACGCATAGCGGATTCAACTGCAAACATGTGTTTAACCAAATTTTCATTTTTGACAAATTCTCGCACAATAGCAAGGGCTTCTGAACGTTCCATT
>JAOZOM010000082.1:5866-7642 GCA_029933275.1 Anaerolineales bacterium
CCCAAAACAGGCAGGGGATGAGTGATATATAAATCAATAAACGCGGTTAGTGTAGCGAGGCTTTCACGCGTATTCCAAAAGAAACGCAAACGTTTTAAGTAAACTCGCTGATCAGCTTTTACGCCGATGCTTTCCACACCGAGCGTGTCGCAAAGATAAAGGGCGCGTGAAAGATGAAATTCTTGTGTGATAAGTATGGCTGATTTTACGCCAAAAATCTTTTTGGCGCGATAGCAAGTATCGTAGGTGCGCCGTCCGGCGTAATCCAGAACAATCGCATTTTCCGGCAGCCCCAGTTTGAGCGCATAATTTTTCATGGCGGTTGGCTCATCATAATCTGCAAAACGGTTATCGCCGCTCATTAACAGTTTTTCTACTTTATTTTGGAAATAGAGATCTGCGGCGGCTTGGATTCGATCCCGTAAAACGGGCGTGGGGCTACCATCCTGCCAGAGTCCTGCACCGAATACAATCGCGACCTGTTCTTGCGGGACATCTTCAGGGCTGTATACGCGCCCCCAGCT
Organism: Anaerolineales bacterium; assembly: GCA_029933275.1. Taxonomy (GTDB): domain Bacteria; phylum Chloroflexota; class Anaerolineae; order Anaerolineales; family Villigracilaceae; genus Desulfolinea. The sequence goes on from JAOZOM010000082.1 coordinate 6,391, forward strand.
GTGGATGGCGGTAATCAGCCGCGCAATGGTTAGCAAGACGATTCCGCTGATGCCTAGAATGAGGAGAAGTTTAATTAGCATAGTGGTGAGATGTTTTGTGAGGGTGAGAATTTTCTTGATTAGTTTTAACATTGCGGCATTTTACCATTATCTTGCCCCCCTCCGTCCCCTCATTTACTCCTCACGAAAAGATGTAAGGCGAAAATGGGGGGAGGCTGGGAGGAGGGGAAATGTTTACGCCAAAAAGATGTTAATTAACGGCACGCAAGTTGAGGACACGTGCGGAGCGGTTCTATATTCCATAAAAAAAGACTTCCGAAGTTTTTGCGTAGCACTTCGGAAGTCTTTTAGTTGTAGATAGTCTCTATTTTTTAGACGAATTTCTCTCGAATTACAGAGGAAATATAGTCCATTGAGGCGACAACGATTGCAATGGCGAGCATTTGCATACTCGCCCCACGATAGTTGAGCAAGTTGACATTTTGAATAAGCAAGAAGCCGATACCACCGCCACCAACAAAACCGATGATGGTAGACATACGCACGTTAATATCCCAGCGGTACATGGTGAAGGAGATATAAGGAGGGATAATCTGCGGGATAACGGCGTAAATAATCGTTTGCAGTTGATTTGCGCCGGTTGCCCGAACCGCTTCGAGCGGTCCTTCCGATATGCTTTCTACTTGTTCTGAATAAAGTTTGGATAAGGAGGCAACCGTATGTAAAGCCAAAGCCAGAGAACCTGCAAAAGGTCCAATTCCAACCCAGATGACTGCCACAATCGCCATAATAAGTGGCTCAACTGAACGCGTTCCGTTGAGCAATGTGCGGGTGACAGAGTAAATCACCATGCCGGTTGGGAGGGCTTGCTTTGCTTTTGTCGTCAGAGCAAGAATAATGCCAAGCACTGCACCAACCCCAGCGGGGATATAAAGTGTCTTGACAGGATTACCAATCTGGTAGAACCATTCTACGATCGCACCGATGATTGCAAAGAAAATGATTCCCGCTACGGCACTGAGAAGTATATTAATGAGTTTAACAGTGGCAGGCGGCAATCCATCGCTAATGCGTTGTCCCATTTTGCTGAGGATACTTCCCAAAAGCGCACCAGCAAAAACGGCAACAATGATAGGGGTAAGCATCACGATAATTTCGCCCATTTGGAAAATAAAATTGGCGAAGAAGCCAAAAACGCCCAGCGGTTCAATCAACGCAAAACCAATTGTGCGGAAGGAGGTGCCAAAGAAAA
>JAOZOM010000083.1 GCA_029933275.1 Anaerolineales bacterium
AAAAAATTCTCCATCCACGATGGACCGGGAATCCGCACAACGGTCTTTTTGAAGGGATGCCCTTTAAGCTGTTGGTGGTGTCATAATCCAGAATCGCAATCGCCGCATCCCGAAATTCAGTATTTTGAGAATCGCTGTATCCTCTGCGGGGATTGTGCGAATGCCTGCGAAAATGATGCGATTCATTTTGAGGGGGAAGCGCGCGTCTGGGAACGAGAAAACTGTCAACTTTGCGGAGATTGTGCGGAAGCCTGCGCTACAGAAGCCGTGCAATTAATTGGCTATACGACAAGCGTTGCCGAGGTGATGGCGGAGGTAGAGAAAGATACCCTCTATTACGACCAATCTGGGGGCGGGGTCACTTTTTCAGGCGGGGAACCGCTCCAACAGGTGAATTTTCTGACAGCGTTGTTGGAGAAATGCAAAGAGCATGAAATCCACACGGCGGTAGACACTTCGGGTTTCGCCGCGTGGCGGCATTTTGAGCAGACTTTGCCTTTTACGGATTTATTTCTTTATGATTTAAAGCTGATGGATGAGGAGAAACATCGTTTGTATACGGGAGTCTCGAATCGGTTAATTTTGGAGAATCTGCAAAATTTAACGGAAGCAGGCGCAAATATACGCGTGCGAATTCCGTTAATCCCCAGCATCAATGATGACGAGATGAATCTTGAGGCAACAATTGCTTTTCTCACCTCCCTAGAAAGAATCCGAAAAGTGGATTTACTCCCTTATCACAGTATCGCAACTGATAAATATCATCGTATGGCGCATGAATACGCGCTGGGAGGGATTGCACCACCATCCGATGAGCAAATGGCGATGCTGGTGGTGCGTTTCGAGCAGGCGGGGTTTCAGGTGAGGATTGGCGGATAACAAAAACTTGGCTTTCGCCAAGTTTTTTTGTTTTTATTGTGCATCCAGCCATGCAATGAGACTTTTGAAAACTTCTTCTTTTTCAGGTTCGTTATGGGTTTCGTGATAGAAGCCCTCCCAGATTTTTAGGGTAACTTTATCGCCCGCTTTTTCAGCAAACTCTCGGCTTGCTGCAGCGGAGGTGATCTTATCCGCGCTCCCGTGGACGAGATAAAGCGGGAGTGGGAACTCACTGGCGTGTTCTAATGCCCACAGCCCCGATTCGTACATCGCAACAAAAAGACGAGCGGAGATTTTATCATGGACAAGAGGGTCTTCTTCGTAGGCACGCACCACTTCCGGGTCACGCGAGAGATTGGTGGTTGCTAAACCAGAGCTTTGAATAAAAGCAGGGAAAATTTTATCCATCACCTTTCCCATAAAAACTTGGATGGCAGGTGGCTCAAAAGCTAATTTAATCCACGGGCTAGTGGAGATAACACCTTTAAGTTCGGGGTTTCGTCTTAAGGCGTAATTGAGAACCAAATTTCCGCCCATGCTATGCCCATAGAGAAAATAAGGTACGTTCGGGTGATATTCACGGATTTCGGTCAGAAACGCGTCAATATCATCTAGCAAGGTTTCGTAAGAGGGGGTATGTCCGCGTTTTCCGGCAGATTGCCCATGCCCGCGATGGTCGAAGCCAACCATCGAGTAATCGGCTTGATTCAGGGCTTTTGCGAGGTGTTCGTAGCGTTGGATATGTTCGCCGTGTCCATGCACCAAACAGATCACCGCTTTGGGCGGGTTCTCAGAGGGGAAGGCGTAAGCAAAAAGCTCTTCGCCATCTTTACTATGAAAACGCCATTTGATTTTGCCTTGCTTTTCTTCACTCATTACTTTTCTCCAAAAATGATTTTGAATTCGCAACTTTTTGCGCCATTTGCTTTGCAGGCAATCTCTTCAATTTGAGCATCTTGCGAAACCGCCCAATAGATTGCTTCTCGAATTAAACCGTGTGTGACGTGACAAATCGGCTCATCGTCTTGCTGGTTGTAGGTTGTCGGGCTGATGTGGTCGACGAGGAGCAAGTTCAGATCAAGGGTGTGGACGTTCATCTCGGATTCTTCCACGTCCAAAAGGCGAGTCAGCAAATCCAATGCGGCTTTGCGGCGACGCGTTTCCGGCAATCCACGCAAGAGTTTTGCCTGTGTCTTCTCTCTAAAGGAGGCATTTTCAAGCAAGGATTCCCAAAATTTACCCCCAATCCGCTGTAAGATGCCGCGTGCGCCGCGCCCATAATAGGCTCGAATGGCTTGTTGCAATCCGGCATAACTCTCAGCGGCGGCTTGGTCACTTAGCTTTTTCAGGTAATCGACTTTTGCCCATTCAACGGGTAAGCCTGATTTATTTAAAACAATTGGCAGGTTTTTCTCACCGACTTCCGATACAACAATCCCTACAAATTCCTGTAGGAGTTGAGAAGAGAATTTTGCCATTAGAGTACCTCGCCAACTTCAAAACGGCAATAAGAATCGCCTTTTGCCATGCAATGCGTTTCTGTAATTGCATACTCTTTGCCGGTTGCCCATTCAACCGCTTCGCCCAAAGAGCCAAGATAAAGGTAACAAATCGGTTTATCGCTTTTTCGGCTATGGCAAATCGCGCAAGAAGATTCAATATAAGCGATTTTCCCGTCTTCTTCTTCCACCCATGCTTCCACTTGCGGATTCGACTTTTTCAGTGCACTTGCCATACTATTCAAAATAAATTTGATGCGCTGTTTCTGCGGCAAAAGTTTTAGAGCCGCTCCAGCAACGCCCAGCAATGCCGGTTGTTCGTTAATCGCGTATTGAAAAGAGGCTTTGCCAATCCGTTTCAACATCCCGCGCCCGCCACGCCCGTAAAAATCTTCAATGGCTTGGTTGAATTGGGCGTATTCGGTTGCTTTGATTGCAGGTTCAAGATTATCAGGGGGCAAATTGTTCACAAAGCTCCCCAAACCGCTTAAACGCAAAACGGCATTCAGTCCGTTCGCCCCCATCACCTCTTCAGCAGCGGCTAAGGCTTGCCGCACAATCGTATTGACAATCACAGCATCTTCACGGTGGCTCATGAGGTCTCCTTCCCAATCTGAAAACTATAGAGCGGATATTCTTCTTCTGTGCGCTTAAATCCGTTTTTAGCATAAAGCGCAATCGAACGCTCATTTTTGCTTTGCGTATTTACACTGAGTTGAGAAATATCTTTGGCTAATAATTCATTAATCAGATCGCCAATTAATGCGGATGCGATGCCTCGTCTCTGCATCTCCGGCTGGACAGCCAACCGCGCCAGATGCGCCCCAAAAGGGCTATGGGTGCTGATCTGATAGCCAACAATCCCCTCCCTTGTTTCGGCAACGGTAGCAATCACTGCTTGACCGTAGGCTTGCTTCAGCATGGACAGAGGGTTGCGCCAGAGAGGCAAAAAAGCCTCCGCATCCACCCCAGCAACGCGAGGTAAATCGGCTTCATTCATCGTGCGAATCGTAATCCCTTTTGGTAAATTCCATTTAGGACGCTCCTCTTCCTCCCAAGACATCATCAGGATTTGTTCTTCGTTCACAAATCCGCTTTGCTGGAGCAGGGTTTGCATCCAATGCTGCAATGTAATCGCGGAGACTGTAATCTTGCCGGATTGCTCCAAATCCAATTTAGCATTTTCCCATAAAATCTGCCATGCTTCTTCGGCAGAAAATCTTTCTACATGCGTGAAAAGCCGTACCCAAGTTGTCCCCTTCTGGTCCTGGGGACAAGCTAAAACCGCCATAATTTTTGCATTTCGTTCAAGTACCCAATAAAAGGGTGAACCAAGCCAATCAACGGGGTGTTTCCAGTCCAGATGCCGATGAACGTGTTGCTCAAAGAACATCAAATTGGCAATTTCTTGCCGGTCATAGGCTAACGCGGGACGAACTTGATAGTTATCCGTCATATTACCCGATGATGCGTAAAATAAATTTTAGAAAACGCTGGAAGAGGTTGGGCTTTTTAACCGACCCAAGTGATTCGAGCATGGTATAGGCGGTGTCTTGTAACTTCCCATTCTTCAGCTCAATAGCGGCGATGGCTTTTAGTACCGTTTCTTGATAATCACTTTCGCCAATTTCCCCGAATAAGGTTGCTGATTTTCTATAGAGAGCGAGGGCTTCATCTGTATCGCCCAGTTCAGCTAAAGCGGCGGCTTGATTACCGAGAGCCATCGCCTGCCTAAACCGATCTTCTGCTGCTGCAAAAATGAGATCCGTTCCCTTTGCGGCATCCAAGGCTTCTTTGGCTTTCTCGATCTGCAAAAGAGCAACACTGAGATTATTATTCGCTTCAGCGGCATCCAGAAAATTTTCTTCTTTTAGATAGGCTTCTGCGCTATCTGAAAAAATCTGGATTGCACTTTCAAAATCGCCTTTTTCAAAGGCTTTCTTTCCTTTTTGCGAAAGTTCTATGGCTGTATTTTCCATGAGTGTATTCCCTAAATTTTAGAAAGTAATATCCAAAATCCCTTCGGCAACAGAGCGTAGTTTCTCGGCAGAAAAATCGCTCAGGTTACGCGCCAATTCGAGATAGGGGCGGTTAACCGGTTGTCGAACAAATTCCTGTAATTCGGGCGGAAGGTCGAGGAAATCCATAATCGCATTTTGGCGCATCATCCACAGCCCGATAGGTCCGCTTCGGTCGAAGAAATCTTCAATATTGCCCTCAAGAACGGATAATAAGACTTCCAACTCGGGGACGGGGATCGGGCGTTCGCCCAGTTCGTACGCGGTAATTCGGCTTTTAGGCAGTCCGGCTTCTTTCGCCAATGCTTTCATCGAAAATCCGGCTTCCTGCCGCGCCTGACGCAATAAAGCACCGATAAGGCGTTGGCGTACCCCAACGAGACGAGCCAAGTCAATTTCCTCTACGGGAGAAGGATCATCGGAGATTGCTTCGGTTCCCCAAAAATGAGAGATGGGGATGTTGAAGAACATGCTCAAGGCTTCAAGTTCGGGAAGAGAAGGGGCTTTTTTCCCTACTTCATAAGAACCATAAGTGCTGGTGCTAATGCCAATCGCGGTGGCACAATCTTTGGCACTCAAGCGCGCCGCCAGACGGGCATCTTGAATGAGAACGCCGAGCGTTTTTGAGCGGAGAGAGATTCGAGTCTTAGATTCCATAAGTTCCTCGCAAAATTTCAAATAAGATAAGGGTGATTATAGCAGATTTGCGTTTAACGTCTTCGTCTTTTACTGGCACGATTCGTTGCGAGCATCTCGACAACATTTGCACCGAAAACATCTGCGCCAAGTTTGAAACCGGCAGCCTCTAGCCGATGAGCAAACATTGGGCGAAGTCCGGTTGGTTCTGTTTGTCCTAAAATTTTATTGTTTTCGCCAATACCAGTTTGTTTGAATTTGAAAATGTCGCTGAGAACAATCGTATCGCCTTCCATACCAGCAACTTCTGAAATTGCAACAACTTTACGAGAGCCATCTTTTAAACGCGTTTGCTGGACAATTACATCTACAGCTGATGCGACTTGTTGCCGAACAACTTTGAGGGGCAAATCCATTCCAGCCATAAGAACGAGAGTTTCGAGACGAGAAATTGCATCTCGTGGGGAGTTGGAGTGGACGGTGGTCAATGAGCCATCGTGACCAGTATTCATCGCTTGGAGCATATCCAGTGCTTCGCCGCCGCGCACCTCGCCAACGATAATTCGGTCAGGGCGCATACGGAGGGAGTTCTTCACCAGATCGCGCACGCTAACTCCGCCACGTCCTTCCGCATTGGCAGGTTTGGTTTCGAGACGGACAATATGATCTTGTTGAAGTTGCAATTCTGCCGCGTCTTCAATTGTGACGATTCGCTCATTTGAGGGGATAAAGCCAGACATGACGTTGAGCAAGGTTGTTTTCCCTGAACCTGTTCCGCCAGAGATGACCATATTGAGCCGCGCAGCAACACAGGCGCGGAGAAATTCTGCCATTTTATCTGTAATCGAACCAAAACTGATTAGCTCGGCTACGGTGAGTTTATCCTCGCCGAATTTTCGAATAGTGATTGAGGGCCCATCAATCGCTACAGGAAGAACTACCGCATTCACACGCGAGCCATCTGGCAGGCGAGCATCTACGGTGGGACTATCTGCATCAACACGCCGTCCCAGCGGAGCGATAATCCTTTCGATGATGCGGCGTACATGGTCATTATCTTCAAATTTGACTGGTGTCTTGACAAGTTTCCCGTCGCGTTCAACGTAGACACTATCTGATCCGTTAACCATAACTTCGGTGACGGTAGAATCATTGAGCAATTTTTGGATGGGTCCAAAGCCGAAAAGCTCGTTCCCCACTTCTTTGAATATATGCTTGCGAATATCTTCAGGAAGTTTCAGATTGGCACTTTGATAAATTTCATTGAGGCGTTGTTGGGAAAATTCTTTGCGCTCTTCAAAAGGCACATTATTGCCTTCTAATTCTCGCGAGAGAGTATTGATTAAATAGTGTTTAAGTTTAAGTAAATCAGGCGAGGAAAGCGTGGAAGGCTTTGCTGCACCTGCACTCATATCTAATCTACTCATAAAAGGCTCTCCTCATCTTTTTTGTTCTCTTCAGGAATGACCCAAACGATTTGATTCCGTTGAATGGCGACAAAATCGTTTTGGTGAAGCGTTTTCCCTTCTGCGTTGAGGATTTTAACATCGGTGAGCGCGAGAAAAGCACTTATTTCGTCTAGCTCATCTTTTAATCGCTCGTCTCGGTGAACGTGAATGGTTCCCTGAATAAGATGCGTGGTCGTTTGCACGAGAACGTCTAGAGGGTTTTTGGAAATTACCTCTGTAAAAAATTTACCTTTATTATCATATTCAAAAGTCATTACTCTCTCCGCGTATATTTTTTATCGGTAGATGCTAGAGCCACGCGCTGGGATTGCCTCAGCAAGTTTTTATTTTCGTTTTCTGTTCAAGATGGCAATTTGTTTGAGGGCGGGTGCGTTCCTGTCCCATATCCAAAAGAAGGTTCTAATTTTCTTGAGGAGGCATAAAGTAGCCCAAACCGGTGCGGGTGACGATATGCGTGGGGGAATGGGGCGTTTTTTCCAGTTTTTGACGTAGGCGGGCGATACTGACCCAAAGGATTTCTTTCTCTTTGCGATATTCTGGTCCCCAAATGCTGGTGAGGAGGTCTTCCGCGCTCATAATCTTGCCCACGTTATGGACAAATTGTAAGAAGAGCCGATACTCTGTTGCAGAAAGCGAAATTGGTTCGCTTTCGCCATCTCGCCAGACTTCGGCGCGAGCAAAATCGATGCGAATATCACCATGTGTGAAATAACGCGCTTGGGTCATATCGGTGGAGACTTGGGCACGTCTTAGCACTGCACGAACACGGGCAAGAAGTTCTGTGGCGGAGAATGGTTTGGTGAGGTAGTCATCTGCACCGAGATCGAGACCGCGCACGCGATCTTTTTCATCTCCTTTGGCAGTGAGCATGATGATGGGGACATTGGAGTATTCACGAATACGCTGACAGGTTTCAAAGCCATCCAGCTTGGGCATCATCACGTCTAGCAGGATGAGGTCAATTGGTTGAGATGAGAAAATATCTATGGCTTCCATACCATCAGACACGGCAATAACTTCGTAGCCATCGGTGCGTAGGTTTGCGTCTAAGAGGCGTTGGTAGCGTACTTCATCATCTACTACAAGTATGCGTTTGACCATAATATATTCTCCTTCG
>JAOZOM010000343.1 GCA_029933275.1 Anaerolineales bacterium
AGGCTTTCTGAAGACCCTCATAAACGCCATGAGCGAGCGCATCTTCAATCGAATCGGGGTCGATTTTCCCCGCTAAAGCCATCATGACGCGAACTTCTCCCTCTTGTGCTTCACTGTAATCTTTTGATGTGCCGCGATAGCCCTTATAAACATCGTAGACATCTTCTGGCAAGACAGGACCAGCTTGCTCATCATTTACCAAAAGAGCAGGAGCCTGATCGCATAAACCAAGACAAGAGCTTCGTTCTATATGCCAATTTTGGGGAAGAGAGCCTTCTAGTGCCTGACGCGTTTCGTTGGCATGATGTAGTTGGCAGGCTGGACCATCACAAATGCGGATAACATTCTCTTCTTGTTTCCCGAGGGAAAGTAAAGAATAGAAACTAGCTACGCCATAGGCTTTATGCGCGGGTATTTTCAACGCGCGTGCCGTATCTCTCAAATCTTCTTGCGAGAGACCGTCTCGCTCGTTTTGAATATCGCGTAGGACTTCAAGCGTTGCCTCGGGATGATTTCCGTGCCTTTCAGCAATCTCTAAAATTTCTTCTTGAATGGGTTTGTAGCGGATTTTTGGATTGGTCATAGGGTCTCCGTTTTTGCGTTCTCACGTTTCAACTTCTCTCTAAATTCTCTAATTCTCTCTGCATGAGTATACACATTAAATCGATGTCGTTTAGCGTAGCCAATTAGGGTGATGCCATATTTTTCGGCTAATTCATAGGACAACGAACTGGGCGATGTGCGGGAGATGACGACAGACGCACCGATTCGCGCGGCTTTTTGCATCATCTCCGAACTGACTCGTCCGGTCGTGAGCAGGATTCGTGTTTTGGGCTTGATTCCGTTCATCAGCATCATCCCGGCGATTTTGTCGAGGGTATTATGCCGTCCAATATCTTCCGCGATAAGCAAACTCTCTTTCCCATCGCTCAAGATAGAGGTGTGCACACCGCCCGTTTGACGGTAGATGCTCTGGTTTTCATCCAACATCGCCAGCAAAACGGGAATCTGTTCCGGGCTGAGAATAATGTCGTTTAATCGGCGAGCAGGCGTAACGTCCACGCGCGGCTCGAGGGAAGTCATCCCGCCCGCGCAACCGGAGGTATGAGTCCACTTTTCCGGTTTTTCCGCACCGTGATTTAGCCAAATGTCCACATTATCCATATTTTTGCAAAGGTGCAGGATGGCGACTTCGCTGAAATCCTTGATAATGCCCTCGTTGAAGAGAAATCCGACCGTGAGAGCTTCAATTTGGGTGGGCGTGCACATAAAAGTCAGCCAAACCGCACCGTTGAGCGTTAACGAGACGGGCGTTTCGGTGATGAGGTGAGTTTCGATTTCTTTCGCTTTTCCATTTTGAAAAAGCCGATATTGGATAGGATAAGTGGCATTTTTCATTTTTTATACCGATAAAGATTCTAGCAGAATGGGTTGAGAGAACAATGAATTTGTACATGAAAAGATAGTGATTTTGTTCACAAATAAAATGCGGAAATGTTTTTACACGAGCTTTTCAATCCCCTTCACACAGGGACGCATGAAAACATCTTCGGCGTGGGGGGCATCATCGAGTTCGCTGCTGAGATCAATGCCGGGGAAATGTAAATTGCGGTGCAGGTCGCTGCGCCAGTTGGAACAATCTGTCACGTCGTAGACGATGCCATCGTAGGCGATCCGTTTTTCATCTGCGTCATCACTGTTGTGGCGTATGAGTTGAACTCGAGTAATTTCTTTCTGGGGAGTTTGCATGAGATATTTTAGCATACGCTATTCTAAAAAAGGATGATATGAGATAATAGTCTCATCCTAAAAAGAAGACCTGACAGATTTCTGAAACCTGTCAGATCTCACTTGAAATCGAGGCAAAAATGGCAGATACAGTTTATATAGACGGGCAATCGCTCACTATTGAGCAGGTTGTTGAAGTTGCGTATGGCGAAGC
>JAOZOM010000344.1 GCA_029933275.1 Anaerolineales bacterium
CCCTTTGCCCCCTAACGGGGATGCTTCGCTAGGGGAAGGATTTAGGAAGGGGGCGACTGCCATCCACGTCCTCAACAATGTCCTCCTCCCCGCAATGAAAGAAGTTGGCGAAAAATTCGGCGCGGGCGAGTTGATTTTGCCTTTCGTCCTCCAATCCGCCGAGGTGATGAAGAAGGCGGTCGCACAATTAGAGCAATATCTTGAGCGCGCCGAAGGAACATCGAAGGGGAAGTTGGTTTTGGCTACTGTCTACGGCGATGTGCATGACATCGGCAAGAATCTCGTCAAGACAATTTTGGGCAATAACGGCTTTGAAATCGTAGATTTGGGCAAACAAGTCCCCGCCGAGACGATTATCAAGGTTGCCATCGAAGAAAATGCGGATGCAATTGGGCTTTCGGCTTTGCTCGTGAACACATCAAAGCAGATGCCGCTGATTGTGAATGAGTTAAATAGACGCGGGCAGAATATCCCGGTCTTATTGGGCGGTGCGGCGATTAATCGGCGGTTTGGGTTGCGCGTCAACCAAGTCGAAGAAGAGATGTACTATGCGGGCGGAGCCTTCTATTGCAAAGATGCCTTTGAAGGTCTCGAAACGATGGAAGCCTTGCAAAATGATGAAGCCAAACCTGCGCTGATGGAACGGCATCAAGCCCAAATCACGCGTGAAATCGAGCGGGCATCTGCTCCAGCCAAGAAAAAAGTGAGTATCCAACGCTCGAAGATTGAGCCAAATCCGATTCCGCTTCCAGCTAAGTTGGGCGCAAAAATTGTCAAGGATATGCCGCTCGAATTGGTCTTTGAGCATCTCTATAAAAAGGAGCTTTTCAGACTCTCGTGGGGTGCGAAAAACACGCGTGGTGAAGAATGGACAAAACTGGAAGCCGAGTTTGAGGCACGGCTGGTAAAAATGAAGAAAGAAGCCCTGAAAACGGGTTGGCTAAAACCGCAGGGCGTATATGGTTTCTTCCCCTGTCAAGCCGATGGGGATGAGTTGGTGATTTATAACCCTGAAAATATGGGAGAAGCGTTGACACGTTTCACCTTCCCACGCCAATCTACGGGAAAGCATCTCTGTCTCGCAGATTATTTTGCTCCCGTCGGCTCTGAGAAAATGGACGTGGTCGCCTTTCAGGTCGTCACAGTCGGACAGGAAGCAACAGAGAAATTTGATGCTTTGCAAGCCGCAGATGATTATTCGGAAGCCTATTTCGTGCATGGTTTGGCTGTCCAAACGGCAGAAGCAACCGCAAATTATCTGCATAAACATATACAACGAGAGTTGGGTATTCCAGAAACACAGGGCAAACGCTACTCGTGGGGTTATCCCGCCATCCCCGATTTGAACGATCACAAAAAGGTCTTTGAGCTTTTGCCTGTTGAAGAGGCACTCGGTATGTCGTTGACTTCGGCTTATCAGTTAATCCCTGAGCAATCTACTGCGGCGATTATTTTGCATCATGCCGAGGCGAGTTATTTTTCGGTCGGTGAGAGTCGGATTGGGCAGTTGAGCAAGTAGGTTTTCACCACAAAGGCACAAAGGACACAAAGAAGGACTTTGTGTTCTCTGTGCCTGCGGATTGGCATCCGAGCATTGTGCTGGTGAACGAGGATAATTCAATTCAGGAAATTAGAAACAGGTGAAACGTGAATGGTAAAATCTAAACACCCCTGATAACTGATTACTGAAAACTGGACACTAAACCATGCTCCTAACAATTGACATCGGCAACACCAACTTAACCATCGGTCTCTACGAAGGCGAGACTCTCAAATCCCATTGGCGGCTATCCACAGACCATAAGCGGATGCCTGACGAATACGGGCTTCAGCTTTTGGGCGTGCTCCAACAGGCCGGCTGCGACAAAGATTGCTTAACGGGAATCTGCCTCGCATCTGTTGTGCCGCATCTGACGGCGCGCGTTGTCGAGGCTTGCG
>JAOZOM010000084.1 GCA_029933275.1 Anaerolineales bacterium
TCCATGCTAAAATTGCTCCCATGAAATCACGTCATCAAATCCTTTACTTTTTCGCCTTTCTTCTCGCTGTCGCGTTGCGTTTTATCCAACTCGGCGCGTTGCCTTTAACCGACATCGAAGCAACTTGGGCTTTGCAGGCTCTCGCCATTGCACATGGAGGTAAAATCCTGCTCGGCGGGCAACCCGGCTATATCGCCCTCACCAGCCTTCCTTTTTATGCGTTAGAAAGCACCAATTTCCTCGCTCGCTTTGTACCAGCTTTTGCGGGGAGTTTTATTGTCTTTACACCTTTTTTCATTCGCGAGAAACTCGGCGAGCGGGTTGCCCTCATCGCCGCTTTTCTGCTCGCCATCGCCCCGGGATTGGTCGCTGTTTCTCGACAGGCAAACGGGACGATGCTCGCGGTCACCTTCGGGGCGTTTGCGTGGGGATTGTGGCAAAATGGAAAAATCCGCTGGGCAGGAGCATTTGCCGGAGTCGCATTGCTCGGCGGCGCATCAGTTTGGATGGGCTTACTCGGAATCGGGCTAACGTGGGCATTAGCGCAGAATCTGATCCCAGCCGAAGACAGTGATGATTTAACGGAATCAAGCCCAAAACACGAGCGAACCCGTCAAGAGGATCTCAAAATCGCGGCGATCTTTATGGGCGGCACCATTCTCCTCATCGGCACACGGCTTCTCCTCTCCCCAAACGGATTAAGCGCATGGCTCGCCTCCCTCGCCGATTATTTCAGCGGCTGGCGTTTTGCTTCTGGCGTGCCAATCTCTCGCATCTTCGGCGGATTGCTCGCCTACTACCCCCTCGCCTTATTTTTTGGCGGCATCGCAATCTGGCGCGCTTTCAAAGAGCAAAATCGCGAAAATATCGCCTTAAGTTTATGGGCAAGCGTTGCGCTAATTCTCGTTGTCATTTATCCCGCTCGTCAAGTCAGCGACTTAATTTGGGCAACCCTGCCGCTCTGGTTTTTGAGCGCAACCGAACTCAACCGCTACCTGCGTACACCCGCATTTGATCGCAATGAAACCCTCGGCGTTTTTTCTCTCACGGTTATTTTGCTGATTTTCTCATGGCTCAACCTTGCCAGTGCGGGTATTTTGCCCGAAAATACGCAATTTACCTCGCAACATCAATACCTGCTGGCTGGCTCGATTGCCCTGCTCATTTTGAGCCTCGCCCTGATCGCTTTTGGCTGGTCAGTCGAAGTCGCCACGCTCGGTGGTGTTTGGGGCATCATCTTGGGATTGGGAATTTACACACTCGGCACAGCATGGGGTGCGACAGGATTACGAACCCCTAAAGGTGTGGAAATTTGGGACTCTGCGCCGCGCGTGTCTCAGGCTGGCTTGCTTCTCCAAACAGTGGAAGAGATTTCAACTTGGTCAAGCGGCAACGCACAAATTTTGCCCATTACCGTAAGTGGAGTCAATTCTCCTGCCCTAAACTGGGTTCTCCGCAACTATAACGTGACCGAAGTCCCCTCCCTCGACGTAACCACCGCCCCCGAACTCGTCATCACTAAACAAACAGATGATGTCGGTCTAGCCTCTGCCTATCGTGGGCAAGATTTCACTTGGCGCGAAGAAGCCGCGTGGGAATATATGAATAGCTGGGCAAAATGGATTGTTTTACGCGAAGTTCCGCTCTCTTCTGAGAAGATTATCCTTTGGGCGCGAAATGATTTGTTTTTTGATAGTCAGAATCAGTGAATCAGGTGGTTTTGCCTCTTACCTCTTGCAACTTTTAAACTTTCCAACATTCAAACATAAACTATGCCCCCAAAAACAATTGCACTAGATGGACCCGCCGCTTCAGGCAAATCAACCGTTGGTAGCAGAGTCGCAGATGCGCTCGGCTATCTTTTTTTTGATACCGGCGTGATGTATCGCGCCGTAACGTGGACTGCACTTCAGCGCGGTGTTGAGATTAGTGATGAAAAAGCTGTCTCCAAAATCGCCGAGGAAGTGCCGATAGATGTGCGCCCTCCCTCCCAAGCAGATGGGCGCGCTTGCGATGTTCTCGTTGAAAAAAAAGACATCACTTGGCAAACCCGCCGTCCCGAAGTGGACGCGAATGTCTCCGCTGTTGCAGCTTACGCGGGCGTACGCACCGCCTTGAGCGAACAACAACGCAGAATCGGCTTACGCGGACAAGTCGTGATGGTGGGACGCGATATTGGTACGGTGGTCATCCCCGAAGCAGAGTTAAAGATTTATCTCGATGCTTCCGCCGAAGAACGTGCCAAACGGCGGTACGAGGAAATCATCGGGCGCGGAGAAGAAGCTGATTATGCCGAAATCCTCGACAAAGTTAGAAAACGGGATCATGTAGATAGCACGCGCGATCTCTCTCCTCTTCGTCCCGCAGAAGACGCGGTGATCATCGATTCCGACAGCTTAGATGCTAATCAGGTTTTTGAGAAGATTATGGGTTTATGTGCGTGAAAGAAAGATTTCAAAATGTGCACTATAAACACCTATTTTTCAAACTATAATACGGCTTAGCCATGACCCGATTTATCAGCGTTCTCTTTTTCTCCATCCCCTTCATCAATTGGCCCAGTCTACTTGGCTGGATTTTCTTTGCCGCGCTATGTCTTGCAGCAATTTGGCTTTATATGAAAAGCAAGGGTTTTCAACCGATTTGGGAGAGACACTCTTGGCTACAATTCGGGGGACTCCTTCTTCTCACGGTTTTAGGCAATTTATTAATCGGGATTTACGTTAAAACCGCTTCGATTATGTCATGGCCCGGCATCCCGATAGAATCACCCGGCGCGACATTGATGGTTTTCGGCGCACTCGGCTGGATCATCGCCGCGGGGACATTAGGTCCGCTCCCCGCGTTTCTGCTCGGCGCACTTGCGGGTTTACTTCGCGCTCCCTTCGATACCCATACCATTTTCACGACTTTAGAATTTGGGATTTTGGCGATGCTTTTCAGCATGTCGGTTAGGCAACGCTATCGCACTTTTGTATATAAAGCCTTACGCCAACCGATTATCGCTTCTCTGGCATTAGTGCCAATTTTTAGCATCCTTTTCCTGCTCGGAGTCTTTTTCAGCGCATCACATCCCGAAATTACTGCACGGCTGGATTTCGCCATAAACAACACCGGCTCGGCGACATTAGCTATTGCCGGAGAATTGCTCATCGCCGGAATAATCGCCCAAATCTTGGCGATCATCTCCCCCGATGCGTGGATGCGAAATCAAGCCCTGAAACCATCCCCCTCCGAACGCCGTATTGAGACACGTTTCCTCGTTGGGATGAGCACTTTCATCATCCTACTCCTGCTCTCCCTCCTCGTTGGGGACTGGCTCGTTGCCGGACAAGCCGCGCGGCGAATGCTTGATGACCGTCTGCAAAACACAGCCCAAATAGCGGCAGAAAGCATCCCCTTCTTCTTAGAAACAGGACAAAATCTGGGCGTTCAACTCGCAAACGATCCCGCCTTTTTTTCTAACGACAGCGAGGAACTCGCTACGCTTCTCAACGAAAAAATTCGGCTCGTACCTTATTTCAATCAACTTTTTATAGTGGATGCCACAGAAAATATACTCGGCGAATATCCACCCTCCACAGAATATTCCCGTCAACTTTATCCCGAAGAGAAAACCGGCATCATTCTTGCCATAAGCGGAATCCCTACACAGATTTACACTATCCCGCCCTTAATGATTGATGATTCAGCTCGCGTAACTTTCCTTTTCACCATCCCCAACGAAGACCCAACTCTCAGCCGCATTTTAATCGGGCGCACAGATTTGAACACCAACCCGATTACACGTCCAATCCTTAACAACCTCGACAGCATGAAATCCATCGATGGGCAAGGGATGCTGATTGATGAAAATAAATATATCCTCTATCATTCTGACAATCATCAGATTATGAGCCTCTACGAAGGAGAATCTAGCAGAGAAGCCAATTTCTTTGATGGGACTTCCTCCACAGGCACGCGTGAATTGGTATTTTATCAACCTGTCTTGGGACGTTCTTGGGCGGTCATTCTCAAAGTCCCCGCTAGTCAGGTACAGCAACTTGCGCTAAAAATCGCCGCTCCGCTTTCAGCATTAATTCTTCTCATAACCCTTATCGCTTTAGTTGTGCTACGCGTAGGCTTACGAATTATCTCACAATCGCTCGAAAGTTTAGCCAGCGAAGCGGGACGAATCTCGCAAGGGAAACTCGATAGAACACTCGAAATCTCCAGCACAGATGAAGTCGGGCAGTTAGGGCGCGCTTTTGAGCAGATGCGCATCAGCTTAAAAGATCGCCTCGAAGAACTCAATCGCCTACTGGTCGTTAGCCGCAGTATCGCCTCTAGCCTTGAAATGCAAGATATTTTCCAGCCCGTTCTCGAAGCGATTCAATCCACCGGCGCAGATACTGTACAGGTTGTCCTCTCTCCCGAAATCATCCCCAATTCGATGGAAGATATGCCCACCCGCTTCGCTATTGAGAATACTAAAGGTGAATACGCTCATCTGGACGCAGAAATTTTTGAAGCCATTCATAGCCAAGATCGTCTTATTCTACCTAATCTCTCCCGCACAAGCGGCGGTTTACAACTCAGCGAGATTCGCCCCAACCCCGCCGCATTGATTGCCCTAGCCCTCCGCAACGAAAAACGTTTTTATGGGATTTTATGGGCGGCTTACAATAAACCCAAACCTTTCACCGAAGCTGATATTCGCTTTATCACCACTTTGGGCGGACAGGCGGCTCTCGCCGCGGCGAACGCACACCTCTTCTTGAGCGTCGAAGTCGGCAGGCAGCAACTCGAATCTATCCTCGATTCAACCTCCGACCCCATCCTAGTGACTGACCATAAAGATCGTCTCCTTTTAGCAAATCCCGCCGCGTGGAAAGTGCTAGGAATCAACGCCAAAGAGAATAAACTCATCGCGATTAACGAAATTCTCGACCAACCGGAACTCGTTGAATTGCTTAAGGTTTCCGTGCCGGTCAAAGACCCTGCCGAAATTACCCTCAAAAACGGGAAAACATTCCTCGCAACCGCCTCTTCGGTCATCGCCGAAGGGCAACCGATCGGACGGGTTTGTATTCTACGCGATGTGACCCACTTCAAAGAATTGGATACCCTCAAATCGGAATTTGTCTCTACCGTCAGCCATGACCTACGCTCCCCGCTAACACTGATGCGCGGCTACGCGACCATGATGGAGATGGCGGGTGATCTCAACAATCAGCAACAGGGCTACGTCCGCAAAATCATCTCCGGCGTTGAGAATATGTCCCGCTTAATCAATAATCTCCTCGATCTCGGACGCATCGAACTCGGTGTTGGCTTAGAAGTTGAAAAAGTCCCCGTTTTGGATATTTTAGATCGCGTTGTCAGCGCACTGCAACTCAAAGCCAGCCAAAAAGAAATTGATTTCTCACTTGAAACCGCGCCAAATCTCCCCCCACTAATCGAAGCAGATAAAGATTTACTCCACCAAGCCGTTTATAACCTCGTTGAAAACGCCTTAAAATATACGCCGGATAAAAAATCGGTTAAAGTCAGTGCTTACGCGGCGAAAGAAAATATTATTTTTGAAATCCAAGATAGCGGCATCGGGATCAGCGAAGAAGCAAAAGAACATCTCTTCGAGAAATTCTTCCGTAGCTCGCAGCGCGAAGCCCGTACCCAACAAGGAACCGGTTTAGGCTTAGCCATCGTCCGCTCGATTGCAGAACGGCATGATGGTCGCATTTGGGTCGAGAGCGAAGAGGGTGTCGGAAGCACCTTCTACCTCCAAATCCCGATTATGCAACCGGAAAACCCCGAGAAAAAGATAAATTCTTCCGAGAAAACCATCCCGGTCTCTCGCTAGTTTTCTGAGAATCTGCTAAATTCAGCATCCAGATTGGTGTTTGCACGCCAGCCAAAATCCGCGCGTGTCTCGCCCATCCCCAAAAGGAGTTTTTATGCCCTCCACAGTCCAAGTTAATCAAAATATCCTCGAAATGGAATATGCGGTACGAGGTCCCATCCCTCAGCGAGCCGCGAAACTGAAAGAAGAGGGGAAAAATATCATTTTCTGCAATATCGGCAACCCGCAAGCTTTGGGACAAAAACCGCTCAGTTTTTCGCGTCAGGTGATTAGCCTCATTGAAGAACCTGCCAAAATTGCACGTGAACGCGCCATCAAAGAGCTTTTTGAAGAATCGCCCGCCAGCCCTCTGCGCGAAGAAGATTTTATTTCAGAGGAAATTCTCAGCTTGAGCGAAAAAGTTCTTGCCAAAACAGGAAAAGGAGTCGGAGCCTATACCGAAAGTAAAGGTTATTTTTTTGTGCGTGAGGCAATTGCAGAGTTTATTAATAGACGGGATGGATTCGCGCCAGCAAGCGACTTGGCAGCCAGCCCCGAGCAGATATTTCTCACAGACGGAGCGAGCGATGCCGCCAAACGCGTTTTAGACTTGCTCATTGCAAAAAAAACAGATGGGGTGATGATTCCCATTCCCCAATACCCGCTCTACTCGGCTTCGATTAAGATGTTCGGCGGCGTTCAGGTCAATTATTATCCTGACGAAGAACATGATTGGGCATTAAAGCGCAACGCTCTCGAAAATGCCTATACGAAAGCCACACAAGAAGGGACAAAAATTAAAGCGATTGTCGTCATCAATCCCGGCAATCCAACCGGTGCAATTTTGGACGTGAAAAGTGTACACGAGGTGATAGCCTTTGCCAAAGCACATGGTTTAGCGATTATCGCGGACGAGGTCTATCAAGAGAACCTCTACGGCGGGGAATTTGTCTCCTTCGCAAAAGCTCTCGGCGAGGAGAAAGATGTTCCGCTTTTTAGCTTACATAGCATCTCAAAAGGCTTTTACGGCGAATGCGGGCATCGTGGCGGCTATCTCGAAGTGCGAAATCCGCCCCGAATTGAAGGTGCTGAAATGGGGTTTATCGATCTGCTTTTAAAACAGGCTTCAGTTAGTTTATGCGCCAACTCCATCGGGCAGGTGATGACTTATTTAATGGTCAGCCCGCCGGAAAAAGAGGGCGGTGTACATCAAAAATTTATTGCGGAAAAAGAGAAAGTTCTCAGCGACCTTTACGAAAAAGCAACGATGGTACGCGCCGCTTTCAAAAAAATGGATGGTATGGAGGTTTTCGGCAAAACCGGTGCGATGTATTTCTTCCCCCGCTTAAGCAAACTCCCCGAGGGGACAGATGATTTCGATTATTGTATGGCTCTTCTCGAAGAGACGGGCTTATGCACCGTCAACGGTTCTGGATTTGGCTTAAAGAACCACCTCCGCATCGCCTTTTTGCCCTCAAAGGAACAATTAGCAGAGGTATTGCCGCGATGGATTGCATTTCATAACCGGTACGTGAATCGGTAGCGTGTTTTTCAAGGAGGAATAGCTATGAAAAAAAATGTTGAAATGGTTCCCTTTCTATTATTGCTCGTTGGCACACTCGGTCTTTTACTAAACGAGTTTCTATTTGCATGGGGAAGGGCAACCACATTAGCCTTTGCTATCGCTAATCTTATTGGGCTAGTCATTTTAGGCTTTTCATATTTTGCCAAGAAATAATAGCTCTGTATAAACGCACTTCTAGCCACCT
>JAOZOM010000345.1 GCA_029933275.1 Anaerolineales bacterium
CTCACTCCGCAATCCCGTATTTTCTTTGGCGTTATTATCCACAACGCAGGTGATTCTAATCATTTTTCACGCTTCTAAGCGAAAGTTGATAATCTGATCCATCAAGAACTTCATGATATATTGCTGAATGGAAAAGCCCAAAGAACAATCTTCAGACATCAATTCGCGCAGAGCCTTCGCGTCAATTTCCAAAACATCAATCTTCGTCAGACTTCGGGCTGTAGATGTGTGCTTGTAGGGCGGGACTAATGTAGAGCATCCTATCATTTCCCCTGCGCCCATTCTGTCAACGCGTGCGGGGGAATCTTCACCTATGGAATAAAGGATTTCTGCTTCGCCTGTTACCAACATGTACAAATGCTCGCCAGGTGCGTTTTCCTCATAGAAAGTGTACTTGGGGTAAAAACACTCTGCCTTAGCTAACTTGGCTACTGCTTCTCGTTGTTCTTCTGAGAGATTTTCGAAGCAACGAAATTTTCGTAAATATGCAGCATCTACTGACATTTTAGTCTCCTATTTTGGGTGAACGAGTTGCTCTTTTGGGGTCAACGTGAATTAGCATAATTTTTTACCACAGAGAACACAGAGTTCACAGAGAAAATCTTTAATGCTGAGAAGAACGGAATTGTTTTTCTCAAAAAAATATTAAATCTCCGTGTTTCTCCGTGATCTCTGTGGCGAGATCTTTCATGTTATTTCACGAAGAACCCTATTTTTAATTTTCTCCTTCAAATACTATAAACGCGCGCAGAATATCGCTTCGAGAGATAACCCCTACCAATTTCTCTGCATCAAGCACGGGTAAAACCCTAACGCTGTGCTTTAACATTAAGTGGGCGGCATCAACTAAAGATTCTGTAGGGGAAATAGTATGTAAATCTCTGCTCATCACCTGATGGACTGCCATTTTAGATAGTTTATCAACGGTTTTGAATAAATCTAAATCAAGACCAACAGGCGGATCTCCGCGTCGTAAATCTCCTAGCGTAACGATCCCAACCAGGGCATCATTTTCCATTACAGGAACGCGGCGAAGTTTGTTGTTGAGCATGAGCCAATAGGCATCTGGTAATGTAGAATCGCTTGAAACAGTAATCGTATTTGAGGTCATCCAGTCTTTAACTAATTTCGTTGTCATCAGATTCTCCTTGAAATTGATGGTAGGAAAGAGGACCGCCCAACTTTTCTAATGCGGTTTCTAAAGCGATATTTGCCTGAGCCACGGCTTCGGCAGCAGACAGGATATCCGCGGATACGTCACCTGCACGCGCTGCCCAAACGCGAAACTCCTCGGCATGCTCTTCGTTATGTTCAATCCAATGGGGAATTAACACTCTCAGTTTATCCGTCTCCTGCATAATTTTCCTCATCTTTTTCAACCCTTTCCAGAAAGAGCTTATTCTTCATCAAATCGACTCGGCGAATTGCAGCCGGAATCACGCGGGGCGCCTCAAACATTTTTACCAGCCGCACTCCTTCGGGGAGCGGTTCGACCAGCATTACATCATCCATAATTTTTTCTTCATCTAGATAAACAGCAATTTGACACATGTGTTGACTACCTTTCTCTTGGTTGTTTAATTTTTCTTGCCATTGTGCGGCGGCTCTATGCGCCATCGGGGTAGTGCGATGGCGCCGCGCTCCAAAACCGCTTCCCGTAACGCTCGATGAGTTGTGCGCGACCACTATTTTGCAACTCAGTCAAGATGGCGTTGACTTCCTCCGGTGAGCGCTGCTCCAACGCGGAAATGATCTCGCTCTCTTGCTTGGGATGACGGGTAATAATCCCAACGACCGCATCCACCAGAGTTTCGTTTCCGCTAAGGTCGAAAGAGCCGCTGGCGGGATGAACCACACTAGCTATATCGCCCAAAATAGCGCGGGCGCGCAAGAGACCTTCTTCGTCGGGCGATTGCACCCAGGTTTCCA
>JAOZOM010000346.1 GCA_029933275.1 Anaerolineales bacterium
TTTGGTGGTTTGGGCGCGGAATTTCAGTTCAAGCCCGACCTAAAAAAATATGAAGCCCCTTCAGCGTTTAAAACCCACACCGCTTTTTTCGATCATTTTGACGAATCTTTTGAAAATTTACTTGCTTTGTGGGTGCATGGCAGAAGTAATTATGAGGAAATTGATGACCAAAAAGGTGTGTTGACCATCTTCATCGACGATCTTGACCGCTGTTTGCCTGAAAAAACAGTCCAGGTGCTTGAAGCCGTTAAACTCTTCCTCGATAAAAAAGGGTGTATCTTTGTTTTGGGTGCCGATACGCGTATTGTGCAACAAGCAGTCACGAAGCATTATCAAGAAACCAATATTTTGGCAGATGACCCTGCCGATTATCTCGAAAAAATTATTCAACTACGTTTTGACTTGCCAGCGGTGCAAGATGATGAGATGGGCGAATTTGTGCGCAAAGAAGTTGCCGAAAATGGTGGCATGAAGGCACATAGCCGTTTAATCGCGCTCGGCGCAGCCGCCAACCCACGTAAGGTGAAGACCTTTTTGAACGATCTCAATTTGCGCTGGGCAATGTGGCAAAATATGGCAGAAACGAAGAAGACAGTTGATTTTGATAGTTTTGTGCGCTGGGAAGTTTGGATGCGTGCTGCTCCTGATTTTCGTAAACGTGTCTATGGTTTTTATAATCTTGCTACGCGTGCCAAAATTGTGCAAGATGCCTTTGATTGGGCAGCGGGGGATGAAGAAGCCGCCAGCAGTTTCAAAACAGACCTGAACCGAGAAATGCGCCGCGTGCTTGAAGAAATTGCCCCGCATAGGGATAGTTTTACCGCCGAGATAATCGATAGTCTCGTTCACATGGCGTTACCTCCCGTGGAAGAGGAGCCTGCTACCGTCAAGGATAAAGATATTGCTCCCAAAATATTAGATGGCAAAAAAGTCCGCTTAGGCAGTGTTGCTGATGTTGATTTTGAGTCCGTTAAATCTGGGGCACAGCTTTTCTTTGCAGAGATGCCTTTTCAGCGTATTCCCAAAGGAGAATTTCTTATGGGGGAGGGTAAAGAGCAGCATACCGTAAATATTCCCCGTGATTACTATATGGCGCGTTTCCCGCTCACGAATGCAGATTACCTAGAGTTTGCAGGTTCAAAGTTTAAGGTTGAAAGCGAAAAAGAAAATCATCCTGTTGTAAATGTCTCATGGCATGATGCACAGAAATATATTGCTTGGCTAAATGATAACCATACTGAAAATTTGCCTGATGGTTATAAATTTAGCCTGCCTTCCGAAGCAGAATGGGAAAAAGCCGCTCGTGGTGAATATGCCAATGAATACCCTTGGGGCAATGATTTCGATAAAAATAAATGTAATTCATCAGAAGGTAAAATTGGCACAACAAGTGCGGTTGGGCAATTTTCCCCCGCAGGCGACAGCCCCTATGGTTGCGCTGATATGGTTGGCAATACTTGGGAGTGGACGCGTTCTTTATGGAAAGAATATCCTTATCCGCAGGAGATGGAGGAAAGAAAGAAGAGAGAAGATGAAAACGCTTCTGGGAGCCGTGTTTTGCGCGGTGGTTCTTTCTCCAACAATCAGTACTACGCGCGTTGTGCCTATCGCCGCAACAACGATCCCGCCGAACGTCTCGACAACATTGGATTTCGGCTTTGCGTCTCTCCCGTCTCCTAATCTCTGTTCTCTGAATCTCTGGACTCTGAAGCTCTGAGTCTTTAAAAAACCATATTTCTTTTCTCCTCCCCCGAAGGGGACGAATTTTTTTGAGATGAAAAAATGCTTCAAAACTATATTCATCAATGGCATAACCTAGAACTGGCTTGGCAAAAAGCCTCGAAGGGCAAGCGCGGTAAAGAATCTGTAGCGCAATTTGAATTCTATTTGGCTGATAATTTACTAGATTTGCAAAATGAGTTAAAAGA
>JAOZOM010000347.1 GCA_029933275.1 Anaerolineales bacterium
ATACGCAAAGAAAAGGAGAATCAAGAACTTTAAATTTTGAATTAGGGATTGAGCGTTGAGCGTTGGGAGTAGGAAACTCAGCATGGCAAAAATCAGCCAAATCGCGCCATCGGCACGAGAGAGGTGCATGAGGGCGGCGATTAAGCCTAAGATAATCGCTCTGAGCCAAGTTCTGCGAATCTTTAGGGCGAGAAAAAAACTTCCGCCGAGGAGGATGTAAAGGGAAAAGGTGTCGGTTGTGGTCAGAAAGGGCGCGTAGTAGCCGCTAAAGATAGCGAGGAGAGCAGAAATAAGGGCAAGATCGCGGCGGGAGGTGAGGGAAAAAGCTAGAGCCGCGGTCATCGGCGGAATTAAAGCCGCGAGAAGAATAAATGCTAATTGAGCGGAGGCAAATCCAAATCCACGCGCTAGGCGCATCCCCAACGCGGCGAGGAGGGATGAGAGCGGCATCCAATACGCGTGGGAGGGATGCGGCAATCCCGCGGGGTTATCCAAATAATTCCACAGAAATGGCTCAGTAAACCCATGCCCTTCTGCCAATTGGATGCCGGTGGCGTAATAATAATCGGCATCCATATACCCGGGCGTGGATTGGGTGGAGGCAATGCCAACCACAAAGAAAAGAGAGAGGAAAAAAAGGAGGAGGTAACTGCGCTTGGTCATAATTGATCTGCCCACATACGCGGCGGACGGACGAGCCACCAGCGCATCCAATAGAGCGCGAGGAGAAGTGTGAATGGGAATAAAAAGGCGAGGATTTCAAGAGCGTGCGGGGCAAAGAGGAAAACGCCCCAAGTGCTTAGGAGCATAAACAGCGCGAGGGGAATGAACCATTTTGCACGTTTCCAGCGGTCTTCAACGGTTTTGAAAGTTAACGCGATGGGAAAGAATAAGAAGGGGTAAAGAGCGGGGGAGATGCGAATGCCAAGAAAAGGCGTAATCACGAGGCTAAGACTTGCCACCCAAAGGATATGCTTAAACTCGCACCCACGCACGGCACGCCACTCGAAAATTAGCAGCAAAAGAGAAACCCATTTGATGATTTTGGCGATGAGTACGCCATCGTCCGGTCGCCAAATAAGGAGGGTTTCGCTGAGGAGAAATCCCTGCCCGATGCGTAAATTGGCACGTAAAGAACTCGCATAGGGAATCATCCAATCGGGGAAGATAATCAAGGTGATGCCGAGTAAAACGATTAAGCTCATTGCGCTAATAGATAAAACACGCCAGCGGCGAGAGGTGATGATCAAGAAAAGGAGGAAGAAAAATAACAAACCGCCATTTTGTAGATGGATGGAACTAAAAAGAAGGAGGATGCCAAGAATTTCATCCCATTTTTCACGAAAGGCAATTAAGCTCAGGAGGAGGATTAAAGCGGTAAAAATTGCGCTAGAGCCAGCAAGGAGCGGATAAAAACCGTAGAAACTGAAAAAGAGCGCAGTAAAGAAGAGGGTTAGATTCAGGTTTGAGATTTTCCAATCCGCTAAATAGATGCTGAGAAGCCCAACGCCAAAAAGTGCCATTTCTGCAAAACTCATCCAGAGGGCGCGAGCGAGGGCGAAATCTTTAATCAGCGCAAAGGGGAAATAGAAAAAGAGCAGGTGAAAAGGAATATCCAATCGGTAGGGATATTCGCCATCCCGTGCAGAATGCCCATAAATCTCGATTTGAATCTCTTCGCTAAAATCGGATGTGTAGGGATTATTATGCTCAAAAAGAAAAGTGCGCGCCCCCATCCACGGGACGAGAAAATCTTCTCCCCCCAAAAGTTTCGGCGTAAGTGCATAGTTAATCGCGAGGAGAACGCCCACAAGAAGCAGAAGGAAAAGAGTGAATCTTACGAAGGTTTTCAGTTTTTTCTTCATAAGGTTGATTATAGAGCAAAAAAGGGGAATATGCTGGTTTTCTAGTAACTACTCAGTTTTA
>JAOZOM010000348.1 GCA_029933275.1 Anaerolineales bacterium
CATGGATTTCACGGAGTGTTTTTTATAAAAAGAAAAATCCGTGTCTTCCGTGCGAACCGTGTCCAAGAAATTACGCAATACGCAATACTTTCTATCGAATCACATACCACGCGGCAACATAACCTTCTTCGCCGTTTACGTCGCGGACGTGCAACCATTCACCCATTGCGCCGATTTTAGCGATGGCCACTTCGGGAGATTCCAAGACGGTGAGGGCGGCGTTGGGCATGAGGGTTTTGATGCTCGGGTAATTTGTCGAGGCTCCGCTTCGCATCCGCAAACCGGAGGCGGCGAGGGGGATGACGTAGACGGTTAAATCTTCGGGGAGGGGATTGGTATCCGGAACAGGGTCGGGGGGCGTATCAAGATCGTTTGCTGAAACGTACCATGCGGCGACATAGCCTTTGGCTCCAGAGAGGGTTTCTACATGCAACCATTGATTGATTACGCCGATTTTTTTGCGTGCCTGAGTTGCCTCTTCGAGGACGTTTAAATAAGTGCCGCCGCGTAGAACGGTAATCAAACGTCCACTTAGCTTGGGGGTAGAGCGCAGCCGCAAGCCATTTCTGCCTAATGAGGGGAAAACAGTGACGCTAAATACGCTTGGCTCAGGTTCAGATTCTGGCTCAGGTTCTGGCTCTGGCTCGGGAATATCATCCAGCGAGGTGAGAAGATACCACGCGGCAACGTAGCCTTTATTCCCCGCGTCGTCTTTGACGTGAATCCACTCGTTGAATGTGCCGATTTTCGCAAGCGCAGCCTCCGCATTTTCTAGTACGCTGACTTCGGCTTTTGCGCTGATGGTGGTGATAAAATCTCCGCTGATATTTGGGGTTGCGCGCATCCGCAAGCCGCTCTCGCCAACGGAGGGGTCAACGTATACAGTTAGGGTCGCGGTATCAGGTTCGGGATCGGGAGTGGGGTCAGGATTCGGCTCAGGATCGGGATTTGGTTCGGGAACAGGATCAGGCGTAGGGTCAGGAGCGATGCCGTCCACAGAATCCACATACCACGCGGCGACATATCCCTCCACACCTTGCGAATCCCGAACGTGAAGCCACTGGTTAATCACCCCGATTTTTTGCCTTGCGGAATTTTCGTCTTCCAGAACGCGGAGGTAACTTCCCGCCGCGGCGAGGCTGAGAAAATCGGAAGCGGTTGTGGGCTGGGCGCGCAGACGTAATCCCGTAGAGGCGGTCGCTAAAACCTGAACGTAAAAACCATCGCTGGGCGGGGGCGGAACGATGCCTTTCATCTCGTACCAAATTACAGCTGTGATGATTTTTTTCGCTGGGCGACCGAAGCCGTAGCGGGTGGTGAGTAGCGTTTCTTTATCATCGGAGGGATGGGGCCAGGGGTCGGTCATCAGATAGTCATCCCCTTTTTTTGCATAGAGAACGACCCAATGATTTTGTAATCCAGAGGAGAGGGAGCGGTCTACTTCGACAAGTACCGGTTGCCCTTTGGCTAGAGAAGAATCTATTTCGGCAAGCGGCGCGCTATGATCTCGGCAAAGAATGATATTTCTGTAAAGAATTTTCGGGAAAAGAGCAGGAATACTCCCCCAAATAACCAGCGCATCAATAAAGCCACCGTTTTGCCTTAGTTTTTTATTCAAGCTGGCGGGGTTTTCGTCGTAGCCGAAGCCTTTTACGAGCATCGCTAAACTGGTGAGCGCACATCCATCCGTCCCAATAGTGATATTGCTAAAGCCAAGTTTTTTCTTTTTCCATTGTGGGTCTTGCTGAGAATAATAATTGACGAGATATGCCATGATGCACCTCTTTTTGTAGGTTGGGGATATGTCTTATTATACGGGAAAATTTTCTGATTCTCACGTATTTTATGGTTTGTACACGGATGACGCGGATTTCACGGAGAATTTTTGAAAAGGAAAAGCGTTCAATATTGAGCGTTTTTTCCGT
>JAOZOM010000349.1 GCA_029933275.1 Anaerolineales bacterium
AAGTCGAAGAGAATGACATCGTCATCCACCGCGCCAAAGATGCAGATGAAGCCGTAAAAATTGCCTTAGAAATTATTAACGCTTCACCACCAAGACATGGAGTACGCGAAGAAAAACAAAAAAATAAAAAAACTTTGCGATCTTCGCATCTTGGCGGTTCAAAAAAACTCGTAGCCAAATCCAAAAGCATGGTCACCGAAGAAATTGGATTAAACGATGCTCTCGAATCCGCCGGTCATCGTGTTGTAGAAACCGATCTCGGCGAATATATCATCCAACTCCGCCACGAAAAACCGAGTCATATCATCACCCCCGCCGTTCACCTCCGCCGAGAAGATGTCGCCGAACTCTTCCACGAAGAACTCGGCATCCCCTACACCCTCGACATCCCCACCCTCACCGAAACCGCCCGCCAAACCCTGCGAGAAATTTTCCTCGAAGCTGATGTCGGCATCAGCGGCGTTAATTTTGGCATCGCCGAAAGCGGCACGCTCTGCATCGTCACCAACGAGGGCAACGGGCGCATGGTCACGACCCTGCCGCGCACCCATATCGCCGTGATGGGCATGGAACGCCTGCTCTCGACCATGCCCGACCTCGCCCTGATGCTTTCGCTCCTGCCGCGCTCCGCCACCACACAGAAAATTAGTGTCTACACGCAATTTATCCAACGTCCGCTCCCCAACCAAGAACGCCATCTAATTTTCCTCGATAACGGACGCTCTCGCCTCCGCAAAACGCCCCTTAACGATAGCCTTTTTTGCATCCGCTGTGGGGCGTGTCTCAACGCTTGCCCTGTTTTTCGAGAAATCGGCGGTCATGCCTACGAGAGCGTTTATCCGGGTCCTATCGGTTCAGTCATTTCAGCGGGACTTTTCGGCGCAGATTACGCGCCCCTCGCTCAAGCCTGTACCATTTGCGGAGCCTGCAAGGATGCCTGCCCCATAGATATTGATTTACCCAAAATGCTCCTCCGCGTCCGTGCGGGAGAATCCCCCAATGCGGACGAAAAAGGAGCGGGATTGCCTCTCTCGGTTAAGTTGGGATTAAAAGCCTTCCGCCGAATCGCTCTTAACCCAAACTTGTTTGCCCTCTCCCAGCGAATGATTGGGAAATTAACATCTTCCGCCAAACGCGACTTCATCCCTCTCCCCGCGTGGACAGGTTGGGGCTTCAGTAAAGATTTTCCGCGTCCAGCCGAGAAATCTTTTCGGGAGATTTATCACCACAAAGACACAGAGAACGCAGAGAGATTAAAGGGAATAAAAGCGGCAAAGGGAACGAAAGTAATACGAAATTCCCAACTTCCAGTTCCAGATTCCCTAATTTCGCTTTTTACACAAGAAGCCGAAGCATTAAGCGCAGAAATTATTCCCGTTCTTAATGCCGAATTCCCCGATTCCCTAATTTCCTATCTAGAAGAACGCGAAATTGCCCAAGTCCATGCCGAGGCAGATTTAACGGAACTCTTCCAAAATACAAAAATCGCATCCATAAGGGAAGCAAACCCAAATATCGCGGTCGGAATCACACGCACAGTCGCCGCGGTCGCCGAGACGGGCAGTCTACTGATTATCGGCGAAAACCGCGATGCATTATCCGCATCCCTCCTCCCCGAAATCCACATCGCCATTTTGCGCGCAGAGGATATCTATCGCACCCTCGAGGAAGTTCTCTCACTCCCTCAACTCATCAATTCCCCCGCCGCCACACTAATTTCCGGTCCCAGCCGAACAGCAGATATAGAAATGACCCTCACCATCGGCGTACACGGACCGAAGGAATTAATCATCTTTTTAATTGGCGAATAAATGCCCCCTATGATAAAATCTCCCCGCTAAACGCCTCCATCGTCTAGCGGTTAGGACGGGGCCCTCTCAAGGCCCAAACCGGGGTTCAATTCCCCGTGGAGGCACAAAAAA
>JAOZOM010000350.1 GCA_029933275.1 Anaerolineales bacterium
ACTCTCGCAAGGTTTTATTTTATATAGGCAGATGGTCTGCCATAAGTGTTCCGTCTGTTAGGAATTGAAAGGTGTTGATAAGAGAAGGGGCAAGTTTGCAAGAGGCAAGTAACTAGCAATTCTGTACTTGCAATCTCGCAATTGTGAGCAAGAGCGAAATAAATTTCGCGTTAGAAATCGTTTAAAAAACTCAGAAAGCCATAATTTTTTAGTCCTCTGCTCTACTTGCCACTTCTCACTTGCAAATTTGCAACTTTTATCACTAGCTTTCAGTCCCTAATCAGGCGGGAAAAGGAAAAATAAATGAAACCCGAAGTAAAACAATACACCGCCGAGGTTGGTGGTCGTACGCTCATATTTGAGACAGGCAAACTTGCCCATCAAGCTGGTGGTGCAGTCACCGTACAACTTGATGATGCAATGGTCTTCTGCGCTGCAACCATGAGTAAAAATGCTCGTGATGTCAATTTCTTGCCAATGAGCGTCAACTACGAAGAACGTATGTACGCTGGCGGGAAAATCCCCGGCTCTTTCTTCCGCCGTGAAGGTCGCCCGCACACCGAGGCAATTCTCACCTCACGCCTCATCGATCGCCCCCTGCGCCCCCTCTTCCCCGATGGAATGCGAAATGATATTCAAGTTCTCGTCTATTCCATCTCTGCGGATGATAATCCCCTCGATATTTTAGCCATCAACTCCGCTTCTGCGGCTGTAAGCATTTCCAATATCCCTTGGGATGGACCTGTAGGCGCGGTACGAATCGGACGCATTGGCGATGAATTCATCGTCAACCCAACCTATGCACAACTCGAAGAATCCGACCTTGATTTACGCTTGGCTGGCACCAAAGAAGCTATTCTGATGGTGGAAGCTGGCGCGGACGAAATCCCCGAAGATGTTATGGTCGAAGCCCTAGCCTTAGGACACGCCTCCATTCAACCCATTGTCGAAACCATTTCCGCAATGGCAGCTGAAATTGGCAAAGAAAAAGACGAACCCATTTTAAACAAAGCGGACGAAGCATTAGTACAAAAAGTTTTCGATTATGCCAGCGCAGAACTCACTGATTTGGTCTCGAAACCCCTCGATAAAGCCACTTTCTACGGTAGTATGGACGATTTAAAAGCTAAAACTGTTGAAGCCATGCTCGCAGAAGACGAAGAACTTTCCACCAGTGATATTAAAGAAGCCTTTGGTTCAGCAGAAAAGAAAATTATTCGTGAACGTATGCTCAGCACAGGCATTCGCATTGACGGACGCGGTCCCAAAGACGTGCGCCCCATCTGGTGTGAAGTAGGGTATAGCCCCCGCGCACATGGTTCCGCCATCTTTACTCGCGGCGAAACCCAAGCACTCTCTATTGCCACCCTCGGCACCCTCCGCGACTCCCAAATGCTCGATGGCTTAGATCCGAAAAAAGAAGCCCGCTATATGCACCATTACAACTTTCCGCCCTTCTGCACCGGTGAAACCAAAATGATGCGCGGCACTTCCCGCCGAGAAACAGGACATGGCGCATTAGCAGAACGCGCCCTTTTACCCGTTATCCCCAGCAAAGAAGAATTCCCCTACACCATCCGCGTTGTCTCTGAAATTATGGCATCCAACGGATCATCTTCGATGGCATCCGTCTGCGGCTCCACCATGTCCTTGATGGATACAGGTGTGCCGATCAAAGCCCCCGTATCGGGCGTGGCGATGGGCTTGGTGACCGATGGTGAGCGTTATCATATCCTCAGCGACATTCTCGGCACCGAAGACCACCTCGGCGACATGGATTTCAAAGTCACCGGCACCACCAAAGGCATCACTGCCTTGCAAATGGACATCAAAATCTCTGGTCTCAGCACCGAATTAATGGCAGAAGCCCTCACACAATCACACGAAGCGCGTATGCACATCATGGACGAAATGATGAAG
>JAOZOM010000351.1 GCA_029933275.1 Anaerolineales bacterium
AGAATTTGCATTACCAGCACATCGCCATATTTATCTACAATGAGACCGGGGATTCCATCTGATTCGGCGTGTATGAGACGTTGGGCATCATTTTTCACCACAGAGAGCACGGAGTGCACAGAGTTTTTTAAGTTTTTTCTCTCTTTTTCACTCTCTTTCTCTGTGTTCTCTGTGAGTTCTGTGGTGAATCGCTTTTTTATGGCGGTATTCAGTTTGGAGCGCAGGAAATCCGCGTCCACAGGGGTATCAAGCCAAGTCCACGTGCGAGCGCGGATGCTGGAATTTGGGGAGTAGGCGGCTTTCGCCAGAAAATCGCCATTTGCGGAGAAAACGTCTACCGTCTCCCCTAAATCCGGATTGCCATCCACGCGCGCAACCGCTCCCGAAAATATCCACGGGTGATGACGTAATAGCGATTTTTCGCGTCCGAGATGGAGGGTGAGAGAGGGCATATAAAAATGTAAGGGCGGGTTTCAGACCCGCCCTTATCCTTTAGATAATCCCGATTTCTCGACCGGCTTCGGCGAGAACTTCGAGGGCGTAAGCGATATCTTTGGTTTCGTGCGCGGCGGTGACGGTGGCGCGTAAGCGAGCGAGCCCTGTGCCAACGGCGGGAGAAACGACTGGCAGAACAAAGAGATCTTTTGCTTGAGCGGCGGCGGTGAGTTCGTAGGCACGTTCATCTTCGCCGCAAAGAATGGGGACAACGGCAGTTTCTGTAAGCATCGTATCGTACCCGGCAGCTTTCAAGCCGCCAATAAATTGGTCGGTATTTGCCTGTAGCTTTTCCAAACGCCACGGCTCATCAAGAATCACTTTGAAAGATTCGTTCGCAGCAGCGGCTTGAGCGGGAGGCAGCGCGGCAGAAAAGATATAAGCGCGGCTGGCGTGACGGAGATAGTCGATCATATCCTTTTTACCGGCAACGTAGCCGCCTACTGAAGGAATGGTTTTGCTGAGTGTGCCCATTTTAATATCAACGACATCGCCGAGTCCGAAATGTTCTTCGATACCGCGTCCAGTTTTGCCGAGAACGCCGACTGAATGAGCTTCATCCATCATTAGCCAAGCATCATATTTTTGGCAAAGTTCAACGACTTTGGGGAGGTCAATAATATCGCCATCCATACTAAAAACCGCATCGGCGATGACCATTTTGGCGACATCGGAGGGTGCTTGCTGGAGACGTTTTTCCAAATCTGCCATATCGTTATGTTTGAAGCGGCGGAAGAGCGCGCCGGACATCATACAACCGTCTACGATGCTGGCGTGGTTGAGTTTGTCGGAGAGAATCCAATCACCGCGCCCCATCATGGTGGAGATGACGCTGAGATTGGTTGCATAGCCGGAAGTGTAGGTGACGGCGGCTTCGGCATGTTTGAAATCGGCGATGGTCTCTTCAAGTTCGACATGCAGATCAAGAGTCCCTGCTAGGGTGCGGACACCGTTTGTGCCGGTGCCGTATTTATCAATAGCGGCTTTTGCAGCGGCTGCGATGCGCGGATGCCCTAGCAAACCGGAGTAGCCGTAAGAGGCGTACATGCCCATCTTGCGCCCGTTGACGATGACATGCGCATCGTCCAGAATTTCGCTGACTGCCATATTATAGAAATATGCGCCGCGTGCTTTCAAATCCGCCGCGCGAGCCGCCATCGCTTGAATGCGTAGAGAAACAGAATCTGTGCCTTTTGTCGAATCCATAATTAGCTCCTTTATAAGTGCAAAAAGTCTCTTGAGTTTAGCTGACAGGGGAAAATATGTCAAACAGAAAACGTTTCACATCTCTTTGCAAGGAACTTTTTCTGACAGAATGATCTCCTGCTCAATATGTGAGACTGTTTCGGGCAAAAACAAGTACACCCTCGCAGAATCATGCCTAATTATGGCATAATTCCAAAATGATTTTTCTCCT
>JAOZOM010000352.1 GCA_029933275.1 Anaerolineales bacterium
CTTGCCAGGTCTCGCCCGAAGCAATTTTCTCCCAAAGCTGACGATAAAACTCAGGCGGATGTTGCCCCGATTTTAGGATGCGCGGATTCACGCCCATAATTTCTTGCATCGAATAACCGGTCAATTTTGAGAAGGCGGGATTCGCCCAAGTGATTTTCCCTTCTCTATCGGTAATGACAATGCCGCTTGTGGTCGTTTCTAGCGCGGCAGATTGGATACGCATCACTTCTTCCGCTCTTTTATTTTTCAGGATAGTCCCCAACTGCGCCGCCGCGGTAGAGATGAGCGCAATCATATTCTGGTCCTCTTGGCGGGATTTATCCATATAGAAAACCAAAATAGCGATAACGCGATCTTTATCTAAAACGGGAATCCCCAAAGTCGCCTTGAGATTCGCATTATTCGCGCGTTGTGAGCGGAGATATTTTTCCGTGCTGAGGGTGGAGATGTTAGTCTGCCATTCTACTTTCTTTGTGTCCCAAACGCGACCGGGCAAGCCAATGCCTTTTTTGAAGGTGAAATCTTGGCTGGCTTCATCAAATTCTTTTAGATAATTATCGCCTGTTTCTATATAATAGCTAACATTGCTATTCTCTAAGAGCGTTCTGTCTCGATTGGGAAGCCAAGCCTCGCCTAAAACCCATCCCGCATATTCGACAACCAATTTTAGAGTTTTGTGCATGGATGAATTGAAATCATCCGCTGTGCTAATTTGATAAATAATATCCGAGATTAAATTCGCGGTTAATTCTTGTTCTCTTCGTTGCGTAATATCGTGCCAAAATATCAACCATCCCGTTAGTTTATTTCGTTTATCCTTTAAAGGAGAGAGATGCACATCGAAACTACGTTCTTCGCCTTCCGCAATCTCCAAAGTTACGTCTATATGTTTATCTTCATCATCGTTGGCGTTTTCCCACAAGATATGGAGTTGAGGATATTTTCCTAAAATGGCACTGATTTTTTCTCCAACCAAATTATCCTGCGGCTGGGCGATAATACCTTGCGCTACGGGATTAATATCTACGATTCTTTTCTTTGTGTCTAACACAATCAAGCCCCCGCGCATTGTTTCGACAATAGCGTCGCGGGCGATGGGAGTAATATCAATAATCCTAAAGCGGAAAAGTCCCCACGCGATCAGAATCCCGCCGATTGAAAAGGTGACGGGAGTGAGGTCAATTCCTTGTGTGAGCTTAAAGATATAGGCGAGGTTTGCAATCCACGTTAAGCTGGAGAAGATGAGCAAAACAATAATTTGACGGCGGTATAAACTTGCTGAACGAAAGAGACTGTTGAGCAGAAAGATAGTTGTAATAACGAAAATTCCGGAAGCGTAGGCGATGTTAATCCACCACCAAATCCCGGGGGTGAAATCAAGTAGATAAAAGCTAGTGGTTTCTTTGACGACCGGATTTATCCAGAGCAAAGTATGAAATTCATTTGTCCACGCAAGGAGGATGGTAATCGCGGGAACAATGAAAAAAGCGGCAATTCTTTGCGGATTAAGCCAATTTTCTCTCCCCGTATAAGTCAGAACCAGGAGAAGCCACAGCACTGCGAGATTTGCCGATCCAAAATACTGCACTTTAGACCAGAAAATCGTTGCGGAGAGACTTTGGCTTGTCATCTCTAAACCGTAGAATAATGACCAATAGCTCGCCATGAACATCAGAGCCGAGAACCACATTGCGCCTAAAGTGTTGCGCCGCAACCAGCCCCAAACCATTAAGGAAGCGGAGATGATGATAGAAGCTAAAAGTGAAATAACGATGAGTTTATCTTGCCAAGGCATTTTTTACTCTCTCTTTTTCTACGATTTCTTTTGCTCAGTTTCTTTCCACAAAGAAATACTGGAGGCAAGGAAAAAAATGAAGAAGATGATATTTAAATATCCGCCTGAAATGATTA
>JAOZOM010000085.1 GCA_029933275.1 Anaerolineales bacterium
CAAGCACCACATCTCCCAAACCACTTCCTCGCAGGACAGCGAGAGCCGGTCTCCCTGCCGTCCCCGAAGGTTCTCTATCATCCGAAGCGTGCGCGGTAACCGAATTCCCGCCTCCAATCAAATACACGGGAACATTATGAGTCGCATCTCTAAACTCCTTCCGCATCCGCATAATGAAGGCTTTAGCCTCCTCCACGCTAAACGCCGGAGCCAAGGTCGCGATAAAGCGCGAGCCACTAATAACAACTTCTCGTCGAATCTCTTTTGCCGGGACAGGATACATGGGCGTAAGTATAATTCAATACACAGTCTACAACACTTGATTTCTACCCCAAAAAAGCCCTATTTTCTTATTAAACTCCCCCCTTTAGGGCAACTTGACGCTGGTATAGGGATGTGCTACTATCAACACTGAGTAGCCCTGTTCTACTCATAGAATAGAGCATATTTTTGAAAGAGGAGAAGCACTATGACATCGAAAAAATCCCTAATTACACTAATCGTCGCACTGCTTGCGATGGTCTTCGTCACGTCAGGTTGTGAGCGTTCTTACGCACCCGCCGCAGATGGTGGAAAACAAGCCCAAGCCACCCCAACAGTGAACGCCGAAAGTGCCTTCCCCGGAACCATGCCTGCTGATATGGACGGTGTCTTTGAGTCCGGTGCACAAACATCCACCGCAATTGCGATTGCCTCCGGTGCGCCGCCAGTTGTATCCACAATCTCTCCTGAGGAAGCTTCTCCCTCTACCGCAGCTGAAATCACAAGTACGCCTGACTCCCTCGCTCAAGATCCAACAGCTGAAGGCACTCTTCCCGTTATAGCAACGAATACCACTGCGCCATCAATCCCGCCAACGGCATCAGGTCCGAAACCCGGCACTTATACGCTACAACAAGGCGAATTCCCTTATTGTATTGCGCGGCGTTTTAATGTGAATCCTAACGAATTGCTGAATCTAAACGGTCTCACCGTTGAGCAAGCACGCATTTACGAACCCGGGCTAACGCTCAAAATTCCACAGAGCAGTGCTACATTCCCAGCCCCGCGGGCGTTGAATATTCACCCCGTTAGCTATACGACCACAAGAGTGATGACCCTCTACGGCGTAGCCTGCTACTTTGGCGATGTTGATCCTAATGCAATCTCTAGCAGTAATACAATCCCCAATTTGTTCAATATTCCCGCAGGAACAACCCTTAATATCCCCTAAAACATTTTCCAACCTTAAGCAAAACACCCAAGAGGAGAACTTTTCACCTCTTGGGTGTTTCTATATCTGGAGTTTTTTATGAATTTTCAATTGCTCAATTCAAAAGTGATTTTTAAAGGACGTGTCTTTTCCATTCGCCGAGACGAGCTACGCACGCCCGATGGCAGACCAACGACATTCGATATTGTCGAGCATCACGGTTCGGTTGTCATTATTCCAATTGACAAAGAGGGGATGGTACTTCTTGTGCGCCAATATCGTCACGCCGCGAGGATTGAAATGCTCGAACTTCCCGCCGGGACGTTGGATAGCTCCGAAGAAGAGCCGCTCCACTGCGCTTCACGCGAATTACGCGAGGAGACAGGGATGAGAGCGAATAATTTTGTAGAGTTGGGTAAATTCTATCTTGCCGCGGGCTATTCAACTGAGTTGATGACCGTCTTTTTAGCGACGGATTTACATATTGATCCTCTCGAACCAGATGCAGATGAGTTTTTAGAAGTAGAAAAAGTCCCTCTGGCAGAGGTGCTATCCATAGCGGAAACAGGCGGAATTCCGGATGCGAAAACGCTCGCGGCTCTTTTGTTGGCACGCCCGCATCTTAATCCATATTTGAAATAATTCCGTCGTATAATGCATCCAATAATCACTTTTAGACAGAAGTGACGACTAGCAGAGTTTTTTTAGCCATAGATAACTTTCATAATTCTGCCAAAGGGGATACACTTATGTTGGTTTTTTTCGCGTTTTAATTCGCAATGTGTTCACATTGAATAAAGGAGTATCGTAATGAAACGAAGGATCGCAACAATTGACGGCAACGAAGCTGCTGCCAATATCGCGCATCGCACAAATGAGGTAATTGCTATTTACCCCATTACGCCCTCGACCCCGATGGGTGAGTTGGCGGATGCATGGTCTGCCACTGGGCAGAAAAATATTTGGGGAACATCTCCCCTTGTAATTGAAATGCAAGCCGAAGGTGGCGCGGCTGGTGCTGTGCATGGCGCACTGCAAACTGGTTCGCTGACAACTACCTTTACGGCTTCGCAGGGTTTGCTTTTGATGTTGCCGAATATGTACAAAATTGCTGGCGAGTTAACTTCCACCGTTTTCCATGTAGCATCTCGCTCTATAGCAGCACAAGCCCTCTCTATTTTTGGCGACC
Source organism: Anaerolineales bacterium (assembly GCA_029933275.1). GTDB lineage: Bacteria > Chloroflexota > Anaerolineae > Anaerolineales > Villigracilaceae > Desulfolinea. The sequence continues at coordinate 2,382 of JAOZOM010000085.1, forward strand.
ATACGGATGTAATGGGTGTCCGTTCTTCTGGTTTCGCGTTGCTTTCATCCGGTTCAGTTCAAGAAGTACATGATTTCGCACTGATTTCCCAAGCTGCAACGCTTAAATCCCGAGTTCCCTTCATTCACTTCTTTGAAGGTTTCCGTGTTTCGCATGAAATTAATAAGATTGAGATTTTAACAAATGATGACATCACCGCTTTAATTGATGACGATTTGGTACGCGAACATCGCGCACGCGGTCTCTCTCCGGATCGTCCTGTTATTCGCGGTACGGCGCAAAATCCCGATGTATTCTTCCAAGCACGCGAGAGTGTCAATAAGTATTATGATGCTTGCCCTGAAATCGTCCAAGATGCGATGGATAAATTTGCGGCACAGGTTGGACGCAAATATAAACTCTTTGACTATGTTGGTGCGCCCGATGCGGAGCGCGTGATTATCATTTTAGGTTCTGGTGGCGAGACTGTTGCCGAAACCGTAAAATATCTAAGCGATAAAGGCGAAAAAGTCGGCGCAATCCGCGTCCGCTTATATCGCCCCTTCTCGGTGAAACACCTCCTTGACGTGATGCCTGCTTCCGTTAAAGTGGTCGCGACTCTCGACCGAACAAAAGAACTCGGAGCAACTGGCGAGCCCCTTTATCAGGATATCATTACCGCATTCAGCGAAAGCGTATCTGACGGCACCGCGCCTTTCGAGACCTCACCAAGTGTAATTGGCGGGCGTTACGGTCTCTCATCCAAAGAATTTACACCCGCAATGGTCAAGGGTGTTTTCGATGAGATGGCAAAAGATGCTCCGAAGAATCACTTCACCGTTGGCATTTTTGACGACGTAACCAACACCAGCATTGATTACGATGCGAGTTTCTCCATCGAAAGCGATAGCACAATCCGCGCCCTCTTCTTCGGTCTCGGATCGGATGGAACAGTTGGTGCGAATAAAAATTCAATCAAGATCATCGGCGAAGAAACCGATAATTTTGCACAAGGTTATTTCGTTTACGACTCTCGAAAATCCGGCGCAAAAACGATTTCGCATTTACGTTTCGGACCTGAGCCGATTCATGCACCTTATTTGATTTCTCAGGCGAATTTTGTGGCTTGTCATCAGTATAATTTCCTTGAGCAGATTGATATGCTCAAATACGCGATGCCCGGTGCCGTTTTCTTGCTGAATAGCGATTTTGGTCCCGATGAAGTTTGGGATCATCTCCCGCAGGAAGACCAAAAAACAATCGTTGAGAAAAAATTAAAACTCTATGTAATTGACGGCTATGAAGTAGCCCGCAAAACCGGCATGGGCGTTCGTATCAACACTATCATGCAGACTTGTTTCTTCGCGATCAGTGGCGTTTTGCCCCGCGACGAAGCGATTGCGGCAATCAAAGTTGCCATCAAGAAAACCTATAGCAAACGTGGCGAAGATGTGGTTATAAAAAACTACGCCGCTGTAGATGAAGCTCTAGCACATTTACACGAGGTCAGCTATCCCGACACTGTGAGCAGCACCTTAACCCGCCGCTTGCCCGTTCCCGCTGAATCACCTGAATTTGTACGCGATGTGCTTGGCAAATTGATCGCAGGCGAAGGCGATGATGTCCCCGTAAGCGCGTTCCCCGTAGATGGAACTTATCCCTCCGGCACAACACAATGGGAAAAACGCAATCTGGCTCTCGACATCCCCGTTTGGGATGATGATCTCTGCATCCAATGCGGTAAATGTGCTTTGGTTTGCCCGCACGCTGTTATTCGCCAAAAGGTTTATGAACCGGAATTACTCGATGACGCTCCGGAAACTTTCAAGAGCATTGACGCAAAATTCAAAGAATTCCCCGGTCATAAATACACCATTCAGGTTTCTCCTGAAGATTGCACCTCTTGCCAACTTTGTGTAGAGGTTTGCCCAGCAATAGATCGGACAAATCCCGAACGCAAAGCTCTCAATATGGCACCACAACCCCCCATTCGCCAGTCAGAAAAAGAGAATTGGGAATTCTTCCTGACGCTCCCCGAAGTGGATCGTACTAAGTTCAATTTTGGCACGGTGAAAAACTCACAGCTTTTGCAACCGCTCTTTGAGTTCTCCGGCGCATGTGCAGGTTGTGGCGAGACTCCCTATATCAAATTGATGACTCAACTCTTTGGCGACAGAACGATTGTTGCCAATGCAACAGGTTGTTCCTCCATCTATGGCGGCAACCTCCCCACCACCCCGTGGACACATAATAGCGAAGGGCGCGGACCTGCGTGGTCTAACTCCCTCTTCGAGGATAACGCGGAATTTGGGCTTGGGATGCGTTTAACAGTCGACAAACAGAGCGAATATGCTCGCGAATTACTCACAGATCTCGCTGGTGAAATTGGACAAGACTTAGCCGATGAACTGCTCAACGCCGAACAAACTGATGAAGAGGGCATTCAAGCTCAACGCACGCGCGTTGAAACGCTCAAAGAGAAATTAGCAGGCAGCAGTAAAGTCAAAGCGAAAGATTTACTCAGTCTGGCTGATGTCCTCGTCCGCAAGAGCGTTTGGATTGTCGGTGGCGATGGCTGGGCGTATGATATTGGCTACGGTGGTCTCGATCACGTTCTTGCTTCTGGGCGGAATGTGAACGTCCTCGTGCTGGATACGCAAGTTTATTCCAACACCGGTGGACAATCATCGAAAGCGACCCCGATTGGCGCAGTTGCCAAATTCGCGGCAGATGGCAAAGAAATCGCTCGTAAAGATTTGGGTATGATTGCTATGTCTTATGGCTATGTTTATGTCGCCCAAATTGCGATGGGAGCAAGCGACGCACAAACTTTGAAAGCCTTGCGTGAAGCCGATGCTTATGATGGTCCTTCGCTGATTATCGCTTATAGCCATTGTATTGCACACGGCTACGATATGAAAGACGGGATGAAACAACAACAATTGCTCGTCAAATCCGGAATGTGGCCTCTCTATCGTTATAATCCAGATAACACTAAAAAAGGTAAAAATCCGCTTAAACTGGACTCGAAAGCACCTTCGATCCCTGTTTCTGATTACACCTATAACGAGGCTCGTTTCCGCGTTCTGACACAGAATAACGAAAGCCGCGCCAAGTTGCTTCTGCAAAGTGCAGAAAAAGATGCCCATGCTCGCTGGAAACTTTACGAGCAAATGGCAAAGATGAATTACGAAAAAGAACAAGAATAGGCACGCTGCCTCGGCAGAAAAATCACCCCTCTCTCGTATTGCGAGAGAGGGGTTTTTATTTGCATGTAAGATAGAAAGCAGATTTAACAAATAGCGCAGATTCTTTGTCTTGCCCTTTTTTCTTCCAATTCAGAAAACAATGTAAATCCGAGAACCCGTGTTTATCTGTATGCTATCTCTTAAGAGAATCAAAAAATCCCGTCAAAAGACGGGATTTTCATGTTCCAATAATAAACAGCAAAAAGGAATTCCCCTATACACTCTGAGGGCGCGGGCGACCTTTCTTATAACGATAAGTAATCCGTCCACGAGAAAGATCATAAGGCGACATCTCAACCTGCACCTTATCCCCTAACAAAATCCGGATGTAATACTTCCGCATCTTGCCAGACAAATAAGCCAGTACCTCATGACCATTTTCCAACTCCACCCGAAATTGAGTGCCAGGCAGAGCTTCGGTCACAGTTCCTTCTAACTTGATCTTATCTTCAGTTTTCGCCATATACGCATCCAATCCTAATTGCTCTAATAACTTCGTCTCTTGCGTTTAAGACGTCGAATAGCCTTTTTCTTTTCTAAACGTCGTTGCTCTGTGCGAGAAACAAACCAACGTTTATTACGCACCGTGCTTAAAATGCCACTTTTTACAACCTTCTTACGAAAACGTTTCAAAAGTTGCTCTTGCGATTCATTACCGCGTAGTTTTACTACTGCCATTAGATTCACCTCCTCCCAAAGAAGGAATAATACATTAAATAAAAAACTCGCCTGACAGACAAACTCAGCCGAGGAACTTCAAAGATATGATGACGATCAGCTTTCGCATACCAAATTTATGGCACACACTCCTCGACTTCAATGTTAAAGAGAAAGCTCCAACTTTCAGAACGTGAAAAAGTATACTACACAAACAAAAGTCTGAGAAGAGTTTTTCTAGGGATGTGGAGCGGCATCGCGCTTGGCGCAAACTTGCTTCCGTACCCCGAAAAAATTCTATACTCGGGCAATCCGCCGTTAAAACGGAACCAAGCCCAAACCACGTCTGTCCCCCATTCCTTTCTTCCTTAAAAGAAAAAAGAAAAGTCTCTTTGGCGATGACCTACTCTCCCAGGGGGTCACCCCCCAAGTACCATCAGCGCTGATGAGCTTAACTTCCGGGTTCGAGATGTTACCGGGTGTATCCTCATCGCTCCAATCACCAAAGAGACAATTTCACAAATGAAAGTTCTAAATAATAATTCAACCTTGCCGATGGAAAAGTATCAAGTTCTCCACACCACACAGATCAGCCCTCAATCATTAGTACAGCTTAGCTCAACGCATTGCTGCGCTTACACACGCTGCCTATATAACAGATAGTCTATCTGCGATCTTAAGTCCTTACGGACAGAGGAATCTTATCTTGAGGCAGGCTTCCCACTTAGATGCTTTCAGCGGTTATCCTTGCCAGACGTAGCTACCCAGCGATGCCATTGGCATGACAACTGGCACACCAGAGGTCTGTCCACTCCGGTCCTCTCGTACTAGGAGCAGCTCCTCTCAAATCCCTTACGCCCACAGCGGATAGAGACCGACCTGTCTCACGACGGTCTGAACCCAGCTCGCGTACCGCTTTAATGGGCGAACAGCCCAACCCTTGGGACCTTGTACAGCCCCAGGATGCGATGAGCCGACATCGAGGTGCCGAGCGAAGTCGTCGATGTGAACTCTTGGACTTCACCAGCCTGTTATCCCCGGAGTAGCTTTTATCCGGTAAGCCACGGCCCTTCCACTCGGAACCGTGGGATCACTAAGCCCTACTTTCGTATCTGCTCGACGCGTTGGTCTTGCAGTTAAGCTCCCTTATGCCTTTACACTCTTTGGCTGGTTTCCATTCAGCCTGAGGGAACCTTTGGGCGCCTCCGTTACCTTTTGG
>JAOZOM010000353.1 GCA_029933275.1 Anaerolineales bacterium
TCGCGTAGAATTTCACGGTTTGCCTTCCAATCGAGATTTGGAACAGAAAAAGAAGATAAGACACTGATGGGGATGCCCGCGTCCGAGCCGGGGGTATAGATGGCAAATTGGGCGGAGTTTTGGAGGGCGCGCAGACGATTTTGGTCAATATCCCATTTGGCGAGACCTTCTTTCCACATCTGTGCGGTATCGGATGCTGTTTCTTCGAGGCTTTTGCCCTTACGGCGGGCGTTTTCGGTATCGATCCAGGGCTGAAAATCTTGCGGGGCAAAATCAGGAAAATGGAGCAGGAGATTCGTCAAATCGCCCTTGGGGTCAATAATCAACGCGGGGATTCCCTGTAATGCGGCTTCTTCGAGCATAGTCACGCAAAGTCCCGTTTTGCCGGAGCCGGTCATGCCGGTTACGATGGCGTGAGTCGTTAAATCGGCGGGGTCGTAAAGGAGAGATTGCTCAGAGGGTTCGGCTTTGGGATTGTCGAGGGTGCGTCCGAGATAGAATTTTGAGTTGGGCATGAGGAACTCCGGTATTTAGCGTTCAGCTTTCTGTAATCAGGCAAGTAAAAATAGAACAAAGGTGCTAAGACAATATACTTGTTTTTGAGGGATATGGCAAATTGGTTTACTAATCAATCGCTTCCGCCTGCACTCTTTCAAACTCTTTCAAAAAGGCTTGTGCAATATCCGTATTGTAAATCACAAGGATATTTTCGTCATTCCGCTCTTCCGCACTTCGGGAGAAATTATAGGAACCAGTAATGACAATTTGCTCATCAATGATGAATACTTTGTGGTGCATTAGCCCCTTGATGCCATCCGTGCGGACATCATAACCCGCTTGGGCGAATGTATCGTATTCCCCGCCTTTGTTGGATTTCATTTGACTGTAATCCATCACGCCCGCAACGGTAACGCCCTCCGCGGCGCGGGCTTGGATAACTTCGGAGATAGAATCGGAGGTGAACGAGTACGCCATGAAGTAAATACTCTCTTGTGCATCACTGAGTAAATCTACGATCACATCTGAAACACCATCATCAGGAGAGAAATAATTCTCAAGCATCGTCCCGTTGACAAAAAGAACGGAATTGGGGGTATCCGAAACCGTATCGGGACCAAAATGGTCATCCACGAACATCTCGTCAAATTCTTTTTGATAATTCTCCACTAATTTCTGTGAGTAGATGCGAAGCAAATTATTATTATCTTTATATCCACCGCCGATGGTGAAATTCATTGAACCGAGCCAAACTTCGGAGCGGTCGATAATCACAAATTTATCGTGCATTAAACCTTCTCGCCGATCTCCGATGATGGAAATCCCCGCGTCGATTAGCTCTTGGGGGACATCTCGGTCACGGTTGCTACTCTCCATGACGATTCGCACGGTCACGCCGCGGTGGAGTGCGTTGATGAGGGCATCGCGAATGCTCCACAGGCTGATGCTATAAGCTGCCATGTCTACGCTGAGACGAGCTTCGTCTATCGCGGCAGCAAGCCGAAGGTCGGGTCCGCCACGAAGAGAATCGGCTTGAGGGTTGATTGGGTCGGTGAAATAGAGTTCGTACCAGCCGCCATCCACGCCGTATCCTATATCCAAAGGGATTTCTTCTAATTCAGTATTATTTTCAATCGGGGGGAGCGTTGCCACAACAGTTTCAGTGGGGTCTGTAGGCTGGCAAGCGGAAAGGAGGAGAAAGAGGGAGAGAAAAAAAGGAAGAAGTTGTTTTTTCATATTGTATTTTCCATGAGTGAAATAGTTTGGCGAATTATAGCCGATTTGTTCGGGAAAACGAAAAAATCTGGTATCCTTTTCTTACTTCTGAAAACTCAGTAAAACTTTGCTTTTCACCGCGAAGAAGCGAAGAGCGCGAAGAAAAACTTAAAAATATCTAAAAAAAA
>JAOZOM010000354.1 GCA_029933275.1 Anaerolineales bacterium
CCTCATTCACATCCACAAACGCGACGATATTCACCTCCTGCCGCTCAAGCTGTTTTGCGAGTCGCCGCCCCATCATCCCCGCGCCCCAAATGATGACCGCATCCCGCCCTTTGAGGGGACCCCGCACTAGATAATAGGCTTTTGTGCGCAAGAAATTCTCTAATGAATAACGGCTGTCGGTATGCGTAATCCGCTTGGGGTGATCGCGCCATTCGTGCAAAACTTCGGGGATTTTGGCAAATTTTGCCCCTGCTAAATAGAGCCGCAAATATAAATCATAATCTTCAGGAAAACCGCGCTCTTGATACCCCTCCATTTTCAAAAGCCACTCTCGCCGAAAAACCACGCTCGGATTAGGAATAGGGCTTTCGACAAAAATCTCGCGGCGAATATCGGCATCTCTAACAAGAGAGTTGAGCCAGTCTATATAAACTTGAAAACCGCCGCTCAGACCTTCTTCAGGAAAGGCTTTAACGAGGCAACTGGCCAACGCAAATTCAGGATTCTCCTCGAGAAATGCGACTTGCTTCTCAAAACGCATCGGGAGAGCGCGGTCATCCGCATCCATCCGGGCGATATAGGGGGAAACGGAAGCAAGCATCCCCACGTTCGAGGCAGAGATGACTCCGCTATGAGCCTGCGAGATGTGTTTAAAGCGTGAATCGCTTTTCGTCCAACGATCCAAAATATCCCCCGTAGAATCTTCTGAGCCATCATCTACCGCGATGACTTCAAAATCGGTTAGCGTTTGCGCGGCAAGACTTTCGAGAGTTTCTCCGAGGGTCTCGGCGGCGTTGTAACAGGGCAGAATAATAGAAAGAAGGGGTTTAGAAAACGCCATCCAAAACCACCCCCGCGAAAAATAAAAGGCTGTAAATCAGCGCAATTTTCCCCGTCCCTGCGAGTGCGGCATTGAGCGGACGACCAGATTCTGTTTGGACTTTACGCACCACTTTCCACGCGAAGGGAATTGAGAGCCAAACAAGCAATGTCAAAACGGGGATGAGTTGCATCCACACCAAGAGAGGCAAAATCAGATAAGAAATACTCAAAAGCACAAAGTATTCCTTACGCGTGGCTGAAACTCCCATCCGCACTGCGAGAGTAATTTTCCTGGCGGCTTTGTCCGCATCAATGTCGCGTAAATTATTGACCACGAGAATATTCACAATAAGTAGCCCAATCGGGACAGACATCCACCACGCGGCGGGGCTTGTTTTTAGGGCTTGGACATAATATGTGCCAACCACTGCGGCGACCCCAAAATAGAGAAAGACGAAAATATCACCCAAACCTTTATCGCTGATGGGACCGGTATACGCGATTGCGGCAAGAATCGCGGTCAGCCCGATAAGCAGAATTGCCCATCCGGCTACGGTGATGAGATAAACGCCAATTAGCGCAGCGAGGGCAAAAGTGATCCACATCCCTGTTTGAACTTCGCGCGGAGACAATAGTCCCGCTTGCGTGACGCGGAGCGGTCCCAAACGCTCTTTGCTTTCGGCTCCGCGTAGATAATCAAAAACGTCATTGGCTAGATTGCTCCCGATTTGGAGAAAAATCGCGCCAATTAACGCGGCGAAGGCGGGGAGAAAAACAAATTTTCCGTCATAAAACGCCAACGCCGAGCCGGTGATGACTCCCGCTCCCGCGGCAGGGAGGGTTTTAGGTCGAATTGCGAGAAGCCAGATTTGAGTTTTAGTTAAGTTTTCTTTTTGCATATCCATATTTTTTTAGAGGTAAGAAGTTTGGGTAAAAAACAATGAGTCTTTCGGGTTTGCGGTAGAGTAATTTCAAAGTTTTATTTTTACCGTTGATTTCACCGAAATTACTGATATTCTTTGCTTTTTGATTGTGTTTTTGTCAGTATCCATTAGTC
>JAOZOM010000355.1 GCA_029933275.1 Anaerolineales bacterium
ACGCATATATACGCAATGAACTGTGTGTGTAATGGTGCTGCTGCGCTGGAATGTGATTTTTGGGGTGGGGATTGGGATCCCTTTGCCGCAACGATTAATTTTGTCAAAGGTGGTGTAAATTTAACGGATGAAGATGGGGCTACTTATTTTCAAGCGAAACTTGGCGTAAACACCTATGACTACGGGGATAACATGGTTAATGGGGTGCTAACTTTTACAGATGTGGGGATGGTCTATAGCGGTGAGGGTTTGATTTGTACCGCTATAAGGAGATAATAGAATAAAGACATTGTAGTAATTATGATTGCCCTAATGGCGATAGAAGTACGTTCGCGGGAAGTTTTTTGCTTAAGATTTGGAGGAGTTTTGTAATGAAAAGAAAAATGCTGATAATTTGCTCTCTTTTGTTGCTGATAAGTTTGTTGTTTCCTTCAAGCACTGCTTTGAGCCAAAATGATGGTTTGTCAGACCTCTTAGTGAGTACTATTTGGCAACTTCACCTTAGGGAAGGCTTAGGATTAAATAGTGCAGATAGCTTAATCGCTTTTCGAAATTCTACACAGGTTCTCTTTGACAATGCCATCCTTGAGTTCAACTCTGATTCAGCCTATATACCTGGGGGAGTAGATGACGATGAAAAAGACCCTTTTAACGCAATACCACTCATGACGGAAAGAGCCAATATATTGGAGGATTTAGACGAGCGTATAGCCTTAGCAAGGCAAAAAGAGCAAAATGCAAAGGATGATGCTCACGCTCGCAATGTACTCTTTGTTATTCACGCGGTGCTTATGGATGGCGCAGATTCGGTGAATGATAATACTCCTGCCGAGTCAGACCCCGCTAGTGATTTTAGGAGACTTCTGCCCTTTATTCACCAAGATGCAAGGCAAACTGCTGCCGACCTCTTTTATGGTCATATCGCAAGCCGAATTCCAGATAGCGGTGCGTTTATTTCATCTAGTTCTCCCTCACAAACTTATTATGTAGAGGGGGAACCTTCCCTACCTGCCCCTCCTGACATCTCTCAAGATAGCATTGCGAATGATGGGAATGGCGGCAGCGGGGAAATTAATATCCAGAAGCCTTTGCAGTTTGCAAATGGTGGTCTTTATGATGCGACAGTTCTCGTTTTTAGCTACACCCCTGCAGATGGGGTTACAGCAGGCATGTCGGGTGCTTCTACAGTAGTCTTTCGAGGTAGCAACCCCTCGGCGAATTTATCACTCCCTATAGGCACTTATGTTTTTTGCTACTATTGGGATTTAGGCACAGATGCCGATAAGGATGGCTACGTTGATTATGCTCATAAAAACACAGGTAGCGTGACTTTAACCGCACAATCTACAGATAATACGAACTCAGCGCAAGTTGTTATGTTGGATCCAGATAATAACCAGAATGGCAAATGTGGGGAGGCGGCATCGCTACCATCGGGAAATACGCTTTCGTTAACGCCACAGGAATTGGCAAATCAGGGGGTGCATATCTATCAAATATCCTGTACGCATGACGTTTTAAGTTACGATTCGGTGGTTAGCACCATTAAATTTGCTATAGGTGGTGTTGAGGCGACATTTGAGGGACAGGATACTTACTTTTATCAAAAAGTTGACGTAAATACCTATGATATTACCGAGGAAAACGCTAATCAATATAATTATATAAAAAGGACTTTTACAGATACAGGCTTTACTTATGATTATGTATTGGAAGGTGCTTTTTCTGGCACTGGTACTTGTATTGCTTTAAGGAGATAATCATGCAAAGAAAAAAACAAACCGCACTCTTCGTTGTTGTTGCTTTTCTGCTCTTTTCGTTGAGTTGTAATCTTCCCTTTCTCGTAGGTGATTCAACACAATTTGAAGATGGTCTTGT